>NZ_LZHO01000069.1:0-972 GCF_001690895.1 Gilliamella sp. Nev5-1
CAGTATGTTGCCGTTTACCGCGTAACTCTCGAATCACATTGCCGTATTGGTCGTACTGATAATGGCGGTCACCTTGAATCAATAAGCGGTTAGCCTTGAGCTTGTTGCTGTGGGGGCAGGGTGCTTGGGGGGTGCCATGGGTTTTGGCAGTAGATGATGCGTGTTTTAATTCATCAAGTGGCTTTTCACTGCCCAGTAAGTTATCGGCTCCGTCAAAATAAAAGTGCTCATGATAGCCTTTATAGCTTAGCTCATCCGGTAACTGTCCTTGGTTATAAGGTTGGTGGCTAGCGCTACTGAGTCGGCTTTTTAAGTCGTGGGTGAAGGTTTTTACCCCTTTGTAGTTGTCGGTCATTTGGGTGAGCTCACCGGCAACATTATATTGGTAATGACGTTCAATCGGTTTATTCAGGCTGTCTTTGACCCTGACTTTTTGTTTAAGCAATCGACCACGGCTATCAAATTGCTGATGACAATTGAGTTCCCCAAATCGCCCCATGCTACGGGCAATTTCATTGCCTTCCTGCCAGCGGTGGGTCGATAGTGTTTGGCCGTTTAGGTCGATTTGGCTGACTTCATCACCTCGGTAATAGTGGGTTAAGATGTTACCATCAGGCAGGCGCATTCTAAATAAGCGTCCTGCTTGGTCATAATCAAAATATTGACTACTAAAGCCTTGGTGCTCTTGCGTGATGCGTCCACATTTGTCGTATTGCCATACCAGTGGCCATTTGCCATCGTCCACCTCATTGAGTCGACCAAATCCATCATAGTGGTAGGTGACCTTTTGTCCATCAGGCAATATACGGGCAGTTAACCGTCCGCAATGGTCACGCTCATAGGTGATGATTAAGGCGGTGTCGTCTTGTCGAGTATCGCCGTATTCTGTTCGCTTGATTATCTGGTCATTAGCATCATAATCCCAAACGATATAGCGCCCATCAAACAGTTTTTCTGTTTTTACTTTGCCAC
>NZ_LZHO01000070.1:0-131576 GCF_001690895.1 Gilliamella sp. Nev5-1
TAGTAATGAATTTAAAAAACAGAGGGTAATGTTATACCAAAATGGCAAAAAACGAGCGGATATTGTCACCGAATACGACCTGACTAAATCCGCATTAGATAAGTGGATTAAGCAATATCAAACCACTGGTGAGTTTACAGCTCAAGCTAATCGTCGTGCTCAAGAAAATGAGCTCATAGCCCTACGTAAAGAGAATAAGCGATTGTTAATGGAGAATGACATCCTAAAGCAAGCGGCGTTGATAATAGGACGAAAATCAAATTAATCACCGAGAATCAACATCGATATAGTTTACGTGCGTTATGTCGATGTTTACAAGTGTCAAGAAATAGCTTCTATTATCAACTACAATTAACCAGTAAAAAAACAGACAAAGAGCTTAGTAAAAAAGTGAAAGCGGTATTTAACGATAACTATCAATCCTATGGAACAAGGCGACTACAAGTAGCGCTTAGAAAGAAAAGCATACTATTATCCCGTCGCCGAATTGGTCGAATCATGCAAGAAAACGGATGAGTATCAAAATATACCTGTAAAAAATATCGTGCTAATACAGAACAAAGCAACGAATCAACAGTAAGTAATCAACTTAATCGTGAGTTTACCGTAGGCCAACAACGAAAAGTGTTAGTGACTGATTTAACTTATGTGAGAGTAAAACAACAATGGCATTACCTTTGTGTGATTATTGATGTAAGCAATCGAGAAATCGTGGGACGAAGTGCTGGAAAACATAAAAATGCTCAACTGGTTATGGATGCTATCAGCCAAATCCCTATTAACTTAAATTCAGTTGAGTTATTTCATTCAGATAGAGGAAAAGAATTTGATAATCATCTACTTGATGAATGTTTACAGGAATTTGGCATTGAGCGTTCATTAAGCCATAAGGGATGCCCTTATGATAATGCTGTTGCTGAAGCAACATTTAAAGCGGTGAAAACTGAATTTGTGTCAAACACGATTTTTGATTCACTTGAACAACTCAGGCTACAATTTAATCACTATGTGGATTGGTTTAATTATAATAGACTCCATTCGTCTTTAAATTACCAGTCACCCATTGAATATAAAATGAATCTATGACCTTATCTTTTTGGTACTAAAAAGTGTGGACATACCAAAGAAAACTCTTTTTTATCGTAAATATTTTCAGACAATAAAATTAAACAGATTCTTTTAGTGATAATCCAAAATCAATAAACCCTTCAGAACTTATAACAAGACACCATTTATTTAAAGAATCAAAAAAATAATGATGTTGAGGAATATTTTCTATAGCAAAAGCAAGGAAACTATCAAATTGATTAAATTTTAAGTGTACTGCAAAATTTAAAGATGAATCATTTATATAGTAAATATCCCCGCTTTCTCTAATTTTAGTAGATATATCATTATCTACAATAAATTTTCTTATTGTAGATAACCATTTGGAATAACTTCCAAAAAGTTGATTGCTTTTGTGTTTAAAAGTTTTTGACCAATCAATTTTCGTTCCTTTCCAGTCAAAAGAATTAGATAATTTATGTGCAATCTCTTCCCAATTATCAACTAGCTCTGGTGGTTCTGATAATTGCGAAAGTTTCATTTTTATTTCATCATCAAGAGTCATGAGTCTCTCCGGGGCTTAGAAGGAAGATTAAATAGGCCTTGAAGTTTAGTTACTATTGATTCTGTAGCATCAAATAAAAAATGTTCTCCTTTCTCTTTTCCACTAAATACGTTTATATGAGCACCACTTCTTTCATCATACTCAATCCTAAACCCAGTTTTTCCATCAGCAGTAGTCATTCCAACTGGCTTCCCTTTTATAGAACCAAATTTTCCCGTATTAATTTTTTCAGCCTTAAAACCTCTTTTTTCTAACCACTTCAATGCTTTATTCATTGCTCGTTGATATGAATCTTTAGTTGATCCACAACTCCAGCCCCACGGATCCACCCAAGTCAACCCATTAGGCGCATACTGATACAGATTAAACCCACCAGCTAAACCAATCGGGTCTGGCTGAGTAAATCTACCTATATCCGGATCATAGTACCTGAAAGTATTGTAATGTAAGCCGGTTTCTCTGTCTAAATATTGTCCCTGATATCTGAGGTTTTGCTCTACTGATTCATGTTCGATTTCATGAATCCGTTTTCCCCAGAGCTGAAAGCTACATTCCCACAGTATTTTACCGTTTTCGTCGGTCAGCTCTTCCGGACAACCGTTCAGGTCAGTGTGGAAGTAGCGGATATGTTGTTCTTGGTTGCCGTCTGTATCTATCCGCGCCAGTGGTTCGTAGCTGTTCTGGTCGGTATAGATATACAGGCTGGTAGGATGATTCGGGCCGGTTTCCTGAATCATTCTTAAGCCGTCCCACAGAAAGCGGGTACGGTTGTAGGGTTTGCCTTCACGGTCTCTAGCTGATGCTTTTCAATACGCCGGCCAAGGGCATCGTAAACATACCCATAACGCTGGCTGCGGCCTGTTTGCTCAATGCGTACTTCGCTCAGGCGGTGGTCGGCGTCGTAGTGATAGTGCTGGGTTGCGCCGATGGTCTGTTTGGTCTGGGTTCTGCCGTGCTCGTCATAGCGGTAGTGGTGCCCTCTAAAATGCAGGAGCTGGTTACAGCGAATCAGGTTGTGGTTGCTGTAGTCTTCTCTGTATTTGCTGTCCAGCAGGTTGGCAGCGGCATCGTATTGCAGGGTTTCCCAGTATCTCTGGTTGCGGCAGCCTTCGATTCTGCCGGTGCGATCATAGCGGTAATCGGTCTGGCCGTGTTTGCTGTGTTTTTTGCTTACCAATCGGTCGAGGTTGTCGTACTGGTAGTTGGTACGCTGCTTTAGGGGGTCGATAACGCTGCGCAGGTTGCCGCGCTGGTCGTAGTAGTAACGCCATGTGCTGCCATTGGGGTCGACGCTGATGGTGGGTAAAGCCCAGTGGGGCAGCCACTGGGTTTGGGTGGTACGGCCGAGGGGATCGTAGTATGCTACACTATAAAAAATGTAAAACTTTCACGACTGATGAAGCAATGTAACCAAGCATCAGAAAAATGAACAATGCTGGTTAGAAACTAGAAATATGTAATAATTAATATACTATAGAAATAGGTGACATAATTAACTGTCACCTATGGCAATTAAATATATAAAATTTAATAGGATCTAAAATAATTAATAGACTTCATCTAATCAAAATAATACTATATTGAAATTATTATATATTTATTTGAAAAATGCTGCTTGATTTTTAACTGACGCTATTTCTACAAAAGACCTTCTTCTTTAAATTTGGCAAGTACTTCGCGCCCTTTTTCAGATAATTCCAGTTTTTTTAAATAAATTTTAAGTCTATTTTCTGATGCTGTAAAAAAAACCTTTGAATATTTGAGCATTGAAGATAATGTTTCATCAGGAAAAGGAATGTTAGGATTGTTATATTCATCTTCATCAGGATCATAATCATTTTCAACTTCACTTTTAATAATCATTGATAAAAATGCATCAAACGAATTTGCAACAAACTTCAGATTAGTATTTTGTTCTAGATAACCATTTTTTACAGACATGTCAAAATAGAGATCATTAACTTCATGATCCCAATAATAAACTTCGCCATTTGGGCTTAAGCAAAGTAGATCGCCATAATTAAGTGTTGCTACAGCAAAATAATTCTCAGGTATTCTATTCAGATATGTATCGTTAGTAGCTAATAAATCTTCTCTATTTTCTTTTGAAAAACCCAAAATGACCTCTAATGGTAATGATTCTCCATCACAATCAATACAGTAGTCAAAATTAACTTCAGTATCAAAAACAACTACATTATATTTTTTCAAAAAATCAATATAAGAATTGTTTGAATCTATTTTTAACTGTAACTTTGAAATACGTTTATCAATGTTTTTTGGAACATTATATTTTGATTTAAGCATGCTAACTCCTAAAATATTACCCATGTATAAGAACGGATGCACTGCCTGTATGAGGAAAGTTGTTATGCAACTCCGCATCCAAAAGAATCATATAATCTTTATCGACATGATGCCAAACCTTTCCAGGAGGAGCTTTGTCACCAGAATAACCAATTTGTTCATTTGCTATCTTATTATCATGTGCTCGATTACCATTAAATTTATTTGATGTTGCATATTGTTCAGCATACGGGGAAAAATCAGCAACACCATCTTTACTATATGTTACAGCACGTCCTTTATGATCATAAAAAGTTACAGAACCATCTGCATGGTATGTTGTTTTAGAATGATCTAAGTTTTTATTCTTTTTTGAAGGCATTCGATTTTTTCTAGCTGTTCCACATTTAACCCACCCCCACGGATCCACCCAAGTCAACCCATTAGGCGCATACTGATACAGATTAAACCCACCCAGCAGCCCAATCGGATCTGGCTGTGTAAATCTACCTATATCCGGATCATAGTACCTGAAAGTATTGTAATGTAAGCCGGTTTCTCTGTCTAAATATTGTCCCTGATATCTGAGGTTTTGCTCTACTGATTCGTGTTCGATTTCATGAATCCGCTTTCCCCACAGCTGAAAGCTGCATTCCCAGAGTATTTCGCCGTTTGCATCGGTAAGCTCTTCCGGACAGCCATTCAGGTCGGTATGGAAGTAGCGGATATGTTGTTCATAGTTGCCGTCTGTGTCTATCCGTGCCAGTGGTTCGTAGCTGTTCTGGTCGGTATAGATATACAGGCTGGTGGGGTGATTTGGGCCGGTTTCCTGAATCATTCTTAAGCCGTCCCACAGGAAGCGGGTACGGTTGTAGGGTTGGCCGTCACGGTCTATCTGATGCTTTTCGATACGCCGGCCTAAGGCGTCGTAGACGTAGCCGTAACGCTGGCTGCGGTTTAGTTGTTCGATGCGTACTTCGCTCAGGCGGTGTTCAGCGTCGTAGTGGTAGTGCTGGGTGGCGCCGATGCTCTGTTTGGTTTGGGTTCGGCCGTGCTCGTCGTAGCTGTAGTGGTGTTCTCTGAAATTCAGGAGCTGGTTACAGCGGATGATATTCTGATTGCTAGGGTCTAATTCTATTGGCCGTCTGTGGTCTAATAGGTTAGCAGCAGCATCATATTGCAGGGTTTCCCAGTATCTCTGGTTACGACAGCCTTCGATTCTGCCGGTGCGATCATAGTAGTAATCGGTCTGCCCGTGTTTGCTGTGTCTTTTGCTTACCAGCCGGTCGAGGTTGTTACATTAAGAATTATGCTAATCATTAGAGTTTGAGCTAGTACATACAATTATCTTATTGGAACATTAGCTTTTATATGTTCATGACCATAGCCTTTCATTTTTTAATTAGCTTTTAATTTTTCGAATTTTAGCTAAACCTTTTTCTAGGCTACTTATATTTTTATACTTATCGGGAACTGTACTTTTAGCGAGATATTTATACCATTCATCTACAGTAGTTTTGAATAATTCTAAGCCTTCTTGAGTAACGTTTGACATCTTAATAACAGTATCAGTTTTTAATTTTCCTGCATCATCAAAAGGTTCAAGACCAATTAATAATTCATTATTTTTTAAAAAGTTTAATAAGGCTGTTGAACTTTGAATAATATCCTCTTGCCATTGCTTACTTTTATTTCTCGTAAGTAATAATGGAATATTATGTAAGGTAAAATCAATTTTGCTCATTACTTTACTCCAATAACAGTTGATACATCATCTAATTGTGTTAATTGATTGGTATTTTTATTTTTCACAAAAATTACCCTAGCTTCGCCGATTTTGAATAGGTTACACTAATTCAAAAAACTTGGAGTGGCAACACCTATTCAAACAACAAAACTGTGGTCTGATGTGTTTGGTAACGTTTAACTGTGTACTTTGATGTTAATGATAGCTGCAATTGTAGGCCGTCAATATTTCTTCTGCATAATATGAGGTAGATTTATATTTTGTAGTTTTGCACTGATATTAGGCATGATATCTTGATATTCCTAAGCAGCGACATAATGCCACAATAGGGTAACGATGTTGATTATTTTTTAGAATTTTGATTTTCGCGCCATTGTTAGTGCAGCCTGCTTTAGGATTTCGTTTTTCATACGCAGTTGTTTAAGTTTTTTGCGTAAGGCCATTAATTCATTTTGTTTTGGAGTGCGATTACCTTTAGAGTTAAATGAGCTACTTTTACTAGATTGATTTATCCAACGTTCTAAAGCAAATGGTGTGAGATCCTATTCTTTGACCAAATCATTGCGTGATTTCCCCCTTACAGATAACGTTTCATCATTCGCGATTTGAAATCAGCGCTGAAAGTTTGTCTTGGGCATTTTTGTTGATTCATATACTTTGCTTTTTTGGCGTTAAATTTATCTTACCCCTTAAAAAAGTTATTTGAATGAGTATAGCCTATCCAATATCAATTATTTTCAATAACACTTAATTTATCCGATAAGATCCTTATCTTGCATCATGCTGGGCATAGTTATATTATGGATGTAGAGTCATATTATTTAAGGAATAAGTTATGTTAAAGTCAATTGATCCAACTACGACCCATTCTTGGAAATCTCTTCAAGCTAGCTATGAAAAACATCACAGCAAAACAATTGCGCAAATATTAAAAGAGGAAGCTAAACGAGTTGAAAATCTCAGCATTCCTTTTGAAGATGAGTTTTTGGTTGATTTATCCAAAAATAGGATAACGCAAGAAACGTTAGAACTACTCTATAAATTAGCTGATGAATGCGATCTAGTTGGTGCAACTAAAGCTATGTATAGTGGTGAAAAAATTAATCGTACAGAGGATCGTGCTGTATTGCATGTCGCACTTCGTAATGTATCAAATACCCCAATTTATGTTGATGGTAAGAATGTGATGGATGATGTTAATGCAGTACTGGCAAAGATGGAATCATTCAGTAAAAAAATCATTAGTGGCGAATGGAAAGGTTATACTGGAAAAGCGATCACTGATGTTGTAAATATTGGAATTGGTGGTTCAGATCTGGGGCCTCATATGATTACCGAAGCGCTACGTCCTTACAAAAACCATTTAAATATGCATTTTGTTTCTAATGTTGATGGTACCCATATTGTTGAAGCGCTTAAAAATTTAAACCCTGAAACCACATTATTTTTAGTAGCATCTAAAACTTTCACCACTCAAGAAACCATGACTAATGCTCAAACGGCACGAGCATGGTTACTTGATGCAGCTCAAGATGATAAAGCCGTTGCTTTACATTTTGTTGCGCTTTCAACTAATGCTAAGGAAGTTGAAAAATTTGGTATCGATACCGCTAATATGTTTGAATTTTGGGATTGGGTGGGTGGACGCTATTCATCATGGTCGGCTATTGGCTTATCAATTGTATTATCAATTGGATTTGATAATTTTAAACAATTTTTAGCTGGAGGCCATGCAATGGATAAGCATTTCCAAAGTACGCCAATCGAGAAAAATATACCTGCATTATTGGCACTAATTGGTATTTGGTACAATAATTTTTGCGGTGCTGAAACTGAAGCAATTTTACCTTATGATCAATATATGCATCGTTTTGCTGCTTATTTTCAACAAGGGAATATGGAATCAAATGGTAAAAGTGTTGATCGGAATGGTAATAAAACTGCCTATACTACTGGTCCAATTATTTGGGGTGAGCCAGGTACGAACGGTCAGCATGCGTTTTATCAATTAATTCATCAAGGTACTAAACTGATTCCTTGTGATTTTATTGCACCAGCTATTAGTCATAATCCAGTTGGTGATCATCATCCGAAATTGTTATCTAACTTTTTTGCACAAACCGAAGCTTTAGCTTTTGGTAAAACAAAAGAGCAAGTTGAACAAGAATTTATTGCCGCTGGTAAAAACCTTGACGAAGTGAAGTCTGTGGTACCATTTAAAGTCTTTGATGGCAATAAGCCAACTAATTCAATATTAGTGAAAAAAATCACCCCTTATACTCTTGGTGCGTTAGTTGCCATGTATGAACATAAGATCTTTGCTCAGGGGGTTATTTTAAATATCTTTAGTTTTGATCAATGGGGAGTAGAACTAGGTAAGCAATTAGCGGGTCGGATTTTACCTGAATTGGCAGATGATAAACCAGTAAATTCACATGATGAATCTACAAATAACTTAATTAATCAATACAAAAAATGGCGTTAAGATGTTTTAGAAAATACCTGTATGTGAGTATAAAACAAAAACCTTCAGCTTAGGCTGAAGGTTTTTTTATAAGCAATATTTATTACTTTTTAATTCGCATTATTGGCGTTTTACCTGCTTCTACTGCACCTGATAGTTTGGTGAGTTCCACAATTGTTTCCATATTAGAAATAACCACAGGTGTTAATACGGATTTTGCTTTACTTTCAAGTAGTGGTAGGTCAATTTCAATAATGGTATCGCCTGCTTTAACTTGTTGGCCTTCTTCGGCAATTCGCGTAAAACCTTCACCTTTTAGTTCCACAGTATCAATACCAAAGTGAACAAAAAGTTCAATGCCTTCATCAGATTCTAAAGCAAAAGCATGATTGGTTTCGAAGATTTTGCCAATTTTACCACTTAATGGTGCAACAATTTTATTGCCAGAAGGTTTAATTGCTACTCCATCACCAACGATTTTTTCAGCAAAAACCACATCTGGTACATCTTCGATTTTGACAATTTCGCCACTTAAGGGGGCAATAATTTCGATGCCATTTTTATTATCATCGGATACGAATTGTTTAATTTTATCGAATAGACCCATTATTGTCTCCTAACAAATTTGCTTTTCAGCAGTATAATTTTCAATTAAATCAATAATTTCTTTGGCGGTTGCTTTTTCTAATGCAGTATCAGCAAATTTTTTCGCCTCTTCATAATTTGTATTACGAATTAATTTTTTAATTTTAGGAATTGATACTGCGCTCATACTAAATTCATCAAGCCCCATACCAAGTAATAAAATTGTCGCTCTTTCATCACCAGCAAGTTCGCCACACATACCAGTCCATTTTCCTTCTTTATGAGAAGCATCTATAACATTTTTGATTAGTGTTAGTACTGAAGGTGAAAATGGGTTATAAAGATGAGAAATCAATTCATTACCACGATCAACGGCAAGCGTATATTGTGTTAAATCATTGGTTCCAATACTAAAGAAATCGACTTCCTTGGCTAAGTGATGTGCAATTACAGCGGCTGCTGGCGTTTCAATCATTACACCAATTTCAATATTTTTATCAAACGCTTTACCTTCAGCATTTAATTGTTCCTTAAGGATATTGATTTCAGACTTTAATATGCGGATTTCTTCTACAGAAATAATCATTGGGAACATAATGCGCAATTTACCAAATGCTGATGCACGTAAAATTGCACGTAATTGTGCATGAAGCACTTCTTTACGATCTAAACAGATACGAATTGCTCGCCAACCTAAGAATGGATTTTCTTCTTTTGGTAAATGCATATATGGGACATCTTTATCACCACCAATATCCATGGTGCGTACAATCACAGATAAACCATTTGTTGATTCAGCTACTTCTTTATATGCTTTAAATTGTTCTTCTTCGTCAGGATACGCTTCACGATCCATAAATAAGAATTCTGTGCGGTATAAACCAACACCTTCATAACCATTACGTTCAGCACCAGCAATATCCCGTACTGTACCAATATTGCCACAAATTTCTACTTGGTGACCGTCAAGGGTTACAGCGGGTAGATCTTTTAATTTAGCAAGTTCTTCTTTGTCACTAAGGTATTTAGCTTGAACTTGTTTTAACTTTTCTTGAGTAGTGTGATCTGGGTTGATATAAATAGCATTATTGATCGCATCTAGAATAATGAAATCACCTTGTTTGATTGCTTGAGTTGCATTAGATGTGCCAACGATAGCAGGGATTTCTAAAGAACGAGCCATAATTGAGGTATGCGAGGTGCGCCCACCAGCATCAGTAATAAAACCCAATACCATTTCTAAGTTTAGTTGAGCTGTTTCAGACGGCGTTAAGTCAGTTGCAACTAAAATACATGGCTGGCTAATAGCACTTAAGTCAACAATTTCAATACCTAAAATATTTTTTAGTAATCGTTTACCGATATCACGAATATCTGCAGCACGTTCTTTTAGATATTCATCATCTAAATTTTCGAGCTCTTTAGCTTGAGTTTCAAAAACAGATTGAACAGCAGCATCAGCGCTTGAGTGCTTACTTTGAATACGAGAAATAACTTCTTGTTCAAGATCTTCATCTTCAAGAAGCATAATATGCCCTTCAAAAATGGCCGCTTTATCTTCTCCTAATGTTGATTTCGCCCGTTCCATGATCGCATGAAGTTGTTTGCTTGATTTTTCTCGAGCTTCCTTAAAGCGCTCAATCTCAGCGTCAATCTTGTTATCAAGAATTTGTCTATTGCTAATAACAATAGGTTCTTCTTTTAATAATAGCGCTTTAGCAAAAGCGATACCTGGGGAAACAAGTGTACCTGATACCATAACATTTAATCCTTATTCAATTTTAAAACCATTCATAGCTAGTCGGGAGTTATTTATTCCAACTCGGGAATTAATTTTACTAAGTGATCAACAGCTTCTTTTTCGTCTTCGCCTTCAGCTTCAATAGTAATAGTTGTGCCTTGTGATAAAGCTAATGTTTGTAATTTAAATAGGCTTTTAGCGCTTGCACTTTTGCCATTAGATGTGACCGTGATTTCTGCGTTAAAGTTTTTGGCTTCTTTAACAAATTGTGCAGCAGGGCGGGTATGAAGACCGTTAGATGCTGTAATGGTTACATCTTGTTTATACATATTATTTTACTCCCAAAAAATTTTCGTTCTAGCGACCAATATAAATAAAAACAGCCTGAAAGGCTAGTAAGATTTCATATATCTTTTATATTAGGTCAATCGTATTATCTTAATTTATTAAGATAGTCATATTTGATCAATACTGATAGATACGAGTGATCTTATCACTGCATTTTTTAAATTCTACCTGTCCATGAATACCATGTTTTATATTTTCAAAAACCATTTCTTCACTACCATCAAGCTGTGATGCTCGTATCTCTTCTCTACAGAAAGTTTCAAATCGTTGTAATTCTTGCTCACTATCACCTAATTTATAAGCTTTAGGTAAATCTTGACCTGTTACATTAGTATGTATTTTGTTTCGCACATCAAGGACAATCATACCTTTATTTGATAGAAATAAGCCACAGGCAGTTAATGATAATGATAATCCTACAAAAAATAATAGCTGCAGAAACAATTTCATGGTTAATTCTACAATGTTCAAAATAATTCCTTTATAAAGTGCAGGAACCTGTTTATTATTTATAATTATATACTAATAATCAGAGAAAGTGCAGAGTACATTTTTTTATGATGCAATAAGACTAAGGTGAAGTTTATGTCAAATGCGATTAATTATGACGAATTTAATGGTCAACTAATTCAAAATAAAATAGGTATTACCGCAGCCGAACTGCACGGTTTTCTTTCAGGCATATTAGCTGGCGGTAATTTTGATGAAAGCTGGCATTCATTGGTTGAAGATATGTTAAATAATGGTCAAAAAATACCTGCCTCATTGGATGAAAAAATAAGCCATCTTTATACACTTACCAAACAACAATTCTTTGAAGAGGATTTCAGTTTCCAATTATTACTAAGTGATAAGGATTTATATGCACAGCTTGATGATCTAGTCGGCTGGGTGAATCATTTCTTGCTTGGCATTGGACTTGTACAACCTAAAATTAACCACATTAAAGGTGATGTTGGTGAGGCTATTTATGATCTTCGCCAAATTGTTAAATTGGGCTATGATGAAAATGAAGAGCAGCAAGAACTTGGTTTTGCTTTTGAAGAAATAAGAGAGTATGTTCGCATAACTTCGATGCTATGTTTTGATGAATTTAATGAGCCAGATATTCGCCCAACAATCCATTAATAATAATTACACACCTCAAGGTCATTATAATGATAAACACTGATATCAAAACAGAACTCTTGGCACGGCGAGAGAAATTATTAGCCGAAATGGTGCCAAATAGTATTGCTCTTTTTTTTGCAGCTCCAGAAGTTGTACGTAGTAATGATACGCATTACCCGTATCGACAAAATAGTGATTTTTGGTATTTTACTCTTTTTGCCGAACCAGAAGCGGTTTTTGTGGTTATTAAACAAAAGGATAACACGGCGAAATATGTATTATTTAACCGCAAAAAAGATGCTTTGGCAGAGATATGGACAGGTTACCGTTTAGGTCAGCAAGCCGCATTAAAGGCTATATTTATTGATGAGGCATATTTATTTGATGAAATTGATAGGATATTACCTGATTTATTAAATGGTAAAACGGCAGTTTATCATGCTGATCAACAGTATGCATATGCAGATGGTATTGTGGATCATGCGATTAACACCTTACGACAAGGTAGTAGAATGAATTTATCTGCACCTAACTGTAAAATTGATTGGCGTCCTATCGTCCATGAAATGCGCATGGTTAAATCAGATTTTGAAATAAAACTTTTACGTCAAGCTTGCAAGATTAGTGCAAAAGCTCATATTAGCGCTATGCAGAGATGTCAACCGAATATGTATGAATATCAATTAGAGGCCGAAATTTTACATGATTTCGCTTGGCATGGCGCCCGCTCACCGTCTTATAATACTATTGTAGGTAGTGGTAATAATGGTTGCATTTTACATTATGAAAATAACAGTGATCAGTTAAAAGATGGTGATTTAGTTTTGATTGATGCGGGTTGTGAATACCAATACTATGCAGGAGATATTACACGCACTTTTCCGATTAATGGTAAATTTAGCCAAGCTCAGCGTGAAATTTATGACATTGTTTTAGCATCACAATATCAAGCTATTAAATTATTTAAGCCAGGCACATCAATTATGGATGTGAATAATCATGTTGTTAGAACGATGGTAGAGGGTTTAGTTAAATTAGGTATTATGCAAGGAGATATAGATACTTTAATTGCTAACAAAGCCTACACTCACTATTATATGCATGGTTTAGGACATTGGTTAGGCATAGATGTGCATGATGTTGGTAGTGATCGCAGCCGCATTTTAGAGCCAGGTATGGTATTAACAGTTGAACCTGGGCTTTATATTAACCAAGATGCAAATGTGCCGGCACAATATAAAGGCATAGGCATTCGGATTGAAGATAATATTTTAATTACTGAGTCAGGCAATGAAGTATTGACCTCTGATGTGCCCAAAGATCCAGTGAAAATTGAAAAATTGATGGCAAACAAATTTGCTTATTAGTTGTATCGTTGCCATAATTTCTTAATTGAAGTTATGGCTTTTCCATCGACATCACTATTAATCTAGACTAATTGATTTATCGCGATTAAAGATAATTTTTATTTTTAAATCTTTGCTAGCAATTGGTTGATATTTCCAACTTTTCATGGCGTTGATTACTGAACGATTAAAAATATTATTAGGGTTGGCCTCTATTATTCGAATATTTTCAACCCGCCCATCTTTGTTAACATCAAACATAGCAATCACATAACCTTCTAAACGCATATCAAGCGCTCGCCGTGGGTATTCGGGTTGATTTCGTCTAATTGGCGAAGGGTTGCCTGAATATCGATGACTATCTGAAATCTTTGGGGCTACGGAAGTATTAGCGACATTTTCACTGGCAACCTCTTGCCTGACCTGTTGACGTGAAGCTTTTTGGGCTGGTGAGCGTTTTTTCTTCGGTTTTGATTCTTTTTTCACCACGATGTTCTTTTGGGGATCTACAGTAGGTTTGTCGGGTGTTTTTTCAACAATAGGGTCGATTGTTTCTTCTTTAACGACTTCTGGTTCAACAACTGGATCAGTGGGAATTTCTTCAATCGGTTTATTATCAATAATTTCTTTATTTTCCATACCTTTAATATCGGGGGTATTTTCTACTAATGATTGCTCGGGAGCTGCCAATTGCGATAAATCGACCATAACAGCTTTAATTGCATTATCGCCTTCATCAATAACAATATTTTCAGTAAATAAGGCCGAGCTAAACAGTAGCGCAAATAATACAAGATGTGATACTACAGAAGCCGATGTACATATATAGCGACTCTTAGGCTTCTTTTTAGTAGGGCTCAAAGGAGCCTTAGCATTATCTATGTCTATATCAAAGTTAATCTTCATAGCAATAATCATTTTTAACTTAAGTTAAGTATTCTAGATGAAAATGCTTATCATTTGTAGCATTTTTTGAAATATGATAGATAAGACCTTGTTGCATCATGATATTTATCAGATAATAGAAAATAGATATCTATTATTTATAATGGTTAGGCTGATGAACACTCCGTCAATGAATCAAATACTCGATCTTGTTAAAGACGATTTAATAAAAGTAAATCAAGCTATACAAGCAGAACTTAGTTCTGATGTGGCTTTAATTAATCAGTTAGGTAATTACATCATTAGTAGTGGTGGAAAGCGCATACGCCCTGTTATTGCATTATTAATTGCTAAAGCACTTCACTATCAAGGCGATAAACATATTATCACAGCAGCTTTTATTGAATTTATTCATACTGCCACTTTATTGCATGATGATGTTGTTGATGAGTCTGACTTACGCCGTGGTAAATCGACCGCTAATGCACTTTTTGGTAATGCTGCAAGTGTGCTTGTTGGTGATTATATTTATACACGTTCTTTTCAAATGATGGTGCGTACAGAATCTTTTAAAGTATTGACGATCATGTCGGCTGCAACAAATGTGATTGCTGAAGGCGAAGTACAACAATTGATTAATTGTAACGATCCCGATATCACGAAAGAACAATATTTAGATGTTATTTATCGCAAAACCGCACGTTTATTTGAGGCGACCGCGCATTCTGCTGCGGTCTTAGCTGGTGCAAACGAGCAACAAGAGATTGCTTTGCAAGAATATGGCAAATATTTAGGTACAGCTTTTCAAATCATTGATGATCTACTCGATTATAGCGCTGATAGCAACCAAAAATTAGGTAAAAATTTAGGCGATGATCTTAACGAAGGTAAACCAACCTTACCGCTTTTACATGCAATGCGCCACACTAAAAATGCTCAAGATGCAACTTTAATTCGTCAAGCAATAGAGCAAGGTAATGGGCGAAATTTATTAGATCGTATATTACAAATCATGGATGAATGTGGTTCGCTAGATTTTACGCTACAAACCGCTCAAGAAGAGGCTCAAAAAGCGTTTGATGTTGTCGCTATTTTACCCGATTCACCCTATAAACAAGCATTACAAGATCTTGCCTTATTGTCAGTAAAAAGAGAGAACTAATTAACAGATAAACTAGTCTGTTATTAGTTAATTTTATGCTCAAGCGCATGTCTACTTAAAATGCTTTGTCACCCGTTGTATATGCAATAATTTCAAAATTCAATTAAGGTAATTCTGTATGCTTAGAAGATTTTTGCCTATTTTTTTTATTTTAATTTCAATGATTTCGGTTCAAGGTAGCGCATCTATAGCCAAATATTTGTTTCCTATTCTCGGGCCTCAAGGAATGACTGCTTGGCGGTTATTTTTTTCGGCAATTTTGTTAGTTTTGATATTTAAACCATGGCGCAAAGCCATGACCCCAAAAGCTTTGAAATACATTTTTTTATATGGTATATCAATTGGTTGTATGAATTTAGCTTTTTATAAAGCGATTGCAAGAATTCCGATAGGTATTGCTGTTGGAATTGAACTCACTGGACCTATTGTAGTGGCAATGTGTTCTTCTCGAAAAGTGCTCGATTTTATTTGGTTAGGTGTTGCCGTTGTTGGCCTTGCTATGCTTTTGCCTATTCATCAAGCATCAAACCATTTAGATCTCATTGGGATTTTATATGCGCTATTAGCAGGAAGTGGCTGGGCATGTTATATCTTATTTGGGCGTAAAGCTAGCGCCCTTCATGGTTCATCAAGTGTCGCAATTGGGTCGGTTATTGCTTCGTGCTTTTTATTTCCTATCGGTATCTGGCAAACTGGTAGCGCCATGTTTTCATTAGAACTTATTCCGATGGTTTTTGTCGTTTCATTATTGGCATCGGCGATTCCTTATGGGTTAGATATGATGGCTTTGCCTAAATTACCGGCTAAAACATTTAGTACATTAATGAGTTTGTCGCCCGTTTTTGCAGCACTTTCTGGACTAATTGTGTTACATGAACAATTAACCTACTATCAGTGGTTAGCAATTGTTTTTATCATTATATCGTCGATGGGGACAGTACTTGCAATCAGTCAACCGACAAAGATTAAATCGACTAGACCAAGCAATTAACGGTAATACCGTGCTGTTGCGAGCACGGTAATCTCTGCAGAAAACTTTTAGTTAAAGATAGGACAAGCTATTTTTTAGCTAAAAAACAGTGTAAATGGTGATTTAACGAGGTGGGAATCCCATGCCCCCTCCGCCCATTAATCCTTTCATTTGGCGCATCATTTTCATCATGCCTCCACCTTTCATTTTCTTCATCATCTTTTGCATATCTTCAAACTGTTTTAATAGTTTATTGACATCTTGAACTTGAGTTCCCGAACCATTTGCAATGCGGCGTTTGCGCGACCCTTTAATAATTTCAGGGTTAGCGCGCTCTTTTAATGTCATTGAACCAATAATTGCTTCCATTTTTATGGTAATTTTATCATCCATTTGAGCTTTGATGTGATCTGGAAGTTGACCAACACCTGGTAATTTAGCTAGCATTGCCCCCATTCCGCCCATATTACGCATCTGCTTGAGTTGGTCTTGAAAGTCATTAAAATCGAACTTATCGCCTTTTTTCAGTTTTTTGGCGATTTTTTCTGCTTTTTCGCGATCGACATTATGCTGTAATTCTTCAATCAAAGATAGCACATCACCCATACCTAAGATGCGCGAAGCAATACGATCAGGGTAAAATGGCTCCAAAGCGTCAGTTTTTTCCCCCATTCCTAAGAATTTTATCGGCTTACCAGTAATATGACGAATGGATAGCGCCGCACCACCACGCGCATCGCCATCAACTTTGGTTAAAATAACACCAGTAAGTGGCAAAGCATCATTGAAAGCTTTAGCCGTATTGGCTGCATCTTGCCCCGTCATAGCATCAACCACAAATAATGTCTCAATGGGATTAATGGCTTGATGCAGCGCTTTGATTTCATCCATCATGTCATTATCAATGTGCAAACGACCAGCGGTATCGACAATGAGCACATCAAAAAATTGCAATTTTGCATGAGAAATAGCTTTATTTACAATACTGACCGGTTTTTCAGTAATATCAGATGGAAAGAATTCGACATCAATCGCTTTAGCCAGTGTTTCTAACTGTTTAATTGCAGCTGGTCGATAAACGTCCGCAGACACAACTAGCACTTTCTTTTTTTGTTTTTCTTTGAGGAATTTAGCTAGTTTAGCGACACTGGTTGTTTTACCGGCACCTTGTAATCCTGCCATTAACATGACAGCGGGAGGCTGGGTCGCCAAATTAAGTGAACTATTGACTTCCCCCATTGCGCTTGTCAGTTCGGCTTGAACTATTTTAATGAATTCTTGACCAGGTGTTAGGCTCTTGCTGACATCTAATCCAACGGCTTTTTCTTTAACTTGATTAATAAATTCACGAACCACTGGTAGGGCAACGTCAGCTTCGAGTAATGCCATACGCACATCGCGCAACGCATCTTTGATATTGTCTTCAGATAATCGCCCACGGCCACTGATATTGCGGAATGTCTGTGATAAACGGTCGGTTAAATTCTCAAACATATTAACTCTCGTAATAAATGAAAAATTGCCATTATCATATCAGAAAATTTCAATAAGTCCCACGATCATAATTTTGCACTGACTTGACACAAAATTGTGTTCCTGTTGAAATGAGGGAAGAGAAAAAGATCACATTGATTATGTTAATAATTAAAAAGCAACTAATAGATTAAAAAGGAGAACATCGAGTATGGCAAAAGTAATTAGTACTGACAAAGCACCAGCCGCTATTGGCCCTTATGTTCAAGCTGTCGATTTAGGTAATATGTTATTTGCCTCAGGGCAAATTCCACTAAATCCAACAACAGGTGAAATGCCAAGTTGTGTGAAAGAGCAAGCGAAACAGAGTTTAGCTAATGTTAAAGCGATTGTCACAAAAGCAGGTTATCAAGTGAATAATATCGTTAAAACCACTATTTTTTTAGCTGATATGAATGACTTTACCGCTGTAAATGAAGTATATGAAGCATTTTTTACTGAAAATAATGCTTCTTTCCCTGCTCGTTCATGTGTCCAAGTTGCACGAATCCCTAAAGATGCTAAAGTTGAAATTGAAGTTATTGCAGCTAAATAAATTACTTATCTGATTAGCACCAAAAGGTGCTAATGCTTGTCAAAAATTTTCAGGAAATAAAGCGTTTTAGTATCAATCGCACTAAAAAACGTTACATTTTGAGTTATTTTAACCTTTAATTCTTTTTAGCAAAAAAGCTGCAAATTTCTAACCAAAAATCAATTTAATTATTTGTTGTTAACCTGTTATTTAGTGATTGATTGCTGATTTAGTTGGTGCAATAATCTACAATAATTTATTACTATTTTTTGTGTCAATTTGGATTGTAAATATGTTTGAAAAAGTAGAGCCATATGCAGGGGATCCTATTTTATCGTTAGTCGTTGAGTTTATGAATGATAGCCGAGATAATAAAACGAATTTAAGTATTGGTTATTATTATGATGAAAACAGCATCGTTCCCCAATTGCAATGTATAAAAACTGCTCGTGATGATATTTATCATCTCAATCAAGGTGCACAGCTGTATTTGCCGATGAGTGGTTTACCCGCTTATTGCCAAGCAATTCAATCATTATTATTTGGTGACGACCATGTGGCTTATCAAAACAAACGTATTGCAACGATACAAACATTAGGTGGATCTGGTGCACTTAAGGTGGGGGCAGATTTTTTATATCGTTATTTTCCAAATTCACAAGTATGGGTCAGCGATCCAACATGGGAAAATCATATCGCTATTTTTAGCGGTGCAGGGTTTAAGGTAAACAAATATCCCTATTTTGATGAGCAAACTTGTGGCGTAAAATTTGAAGCAATGCTTGAAACATTAAATCAACTACCAGCTAAAAGCATTGTGTTACTTCATCCTTGCTGCCATAACCCAACCGGTGCTGATTTAACACATACGCAGTGGGATAAAGTGATTGAGGTGTTAAAGGCCAGTGATCTTATTCCATTTATGGATATTGCTTATCAAGGTTTTGGCGAAAGTATTGATGATGATGCTTATGCGATCCGAAAAATGGCAGAGACAGGCTTGTGTGGATTTGTTAGTAACTCATTTTCGAAAACATTTTCACTCTATGGCGAACGTGTCGGCGGATTATCTGTTTTATGTGATAACAGTCAAGCCGCTGGTCGCGTATTAGGGCAGTTACAAGCTACTGTTCGCCAAAATTATTCAAGTCCATCAGCTTATGGTGCGCAGTTAGTTAGTTATGTATTAAATCATCCAGAGCTTAAAGCGCAATGGTTTAAAGAAGTAGAATCAATGAGAAATCGCATTGTAACCATGCGATCAACTCTGGTTGAATTATTAAAAAAAGCTGTACCTGATCGTAATTTTGATTATTTGGTTAAACAGCGAGGCATGTTCAGTTATACCGGTTTTAATAAAGAGCAAGTTACACAATTGAAAGATAATTTTGCTGTTTATTTGGTGGGCAGCGGAAGGATGTGTGTAGCGGGTTTAAATCACCATAATATCGATCGTGTGGCAGAAGCATTTGCTACATTAAAATAAACATGTTACTAAAAGGAGTATATTTTATGTTCCATAAAGTGTTAATGTTAATATTAGGTATAGTAATGACGACTTTAGTTGTTGGATGTAACACCGTTAAAGGTGTTGGTCAAGATGTTGAATCTGGCGGAAAGGCCATTTCACATACCGCCGAAAAAGTAAGTGATAAAATGTAACTAAGGTTATATATGTCTAGCAATATTTTCGCTTTTTAACTATTTTTAGAGTAAAAATGTTACGTAATTTGTTTATAGTTACATTGTTTTTACTTATTGGGTGCGGTTCGTTAAACTATCGAACTGCACCTTTAACGCTGGAAAATTGCCAGTATTCAAACCTATCAGGTCTTGAATTTTTATTAAATAAACTCCCCTCAAATACACAAAATTATCAACGTGTTTATATTGCCCAAAGCCGAGAAAGCAAACATTTACCAAGTTATTATGCTGGAATAAAAGGTAAATTAACTGATCAAATTTTGGTACGAGATTATCCCAAAGAAACATTTTGGCGAACTCCAAATTTGTTCGAAAGGGCTTCTTTATATGATGATGGATACGATGACCTTTATATCAGTAAAGCTCAAAAAGAAGCGCGTGACCGTAAAGCCAAATTCGTAGTAAGACAAGCTGTATTGCAGAATTGCCAAATCGTTTATATCGCTATTGATTCTTTAGCCAAAGATAGGGATAATTCTTCACTCATTGAATCTAATGATTTATCAATCATTAAAAAGGCGCAAAAATGATCAAGGGAAAAGAACTTAAAGGATTAGGCGGTTGGCTAATTTTAGTTGGTATTGAATTATTTTTTTATTTTATTTTTATTGGATATGTTATTTTTTCTAGACTAAATGTGATTAATTTTATCGACGTGTGGACACAATTATTGGATCCCTACACGGAAATGCAAACAGTTCATCTGGGGCTGTTTATTTTAGGTGACATCGGTCTAAATTGTTTATTTTTGCTTTTAAACGCTTATATTATATTTTTATATTTTACTAAAAGTTATAAATTTCCTAACTTTTTTATTATATTTAGTAGCAGTTTTATTGTTTTTAAGCTAATTCAAAGATGTTGGTATTTTTTTATCGTGTTACCATTTGAGTTTAAATTCGAGTTTTCTCTTATAAAAGATATTGTTATAGCAATCATTTATACCTGTATTTGGATTGCTTATATGTTAAAGTCAGTGCGAGTCAAAAATACATTTGTTAATGATCGCCGTAGTGACGATACCTATAGCTCCACTGTTAGTTAATTGTATTAAGGAAATAAAATGACATTAAATTTAGACAGTTCAACCAATAAAAAAGTCAAAAAAGCCGTTATCCCTGTTGCAGGTTTGGGTACACGCATGTTACCTGCAACAAAAGCAATTCCCAAAGAGATGCTTCCAGTTGTTGATAAGCCACTGATTCAATATGTGGTTAAAGAGTGTATTGCAGCTGGCATAACTGAGATTATTTTTGTAACCCACTCATCAAAAAACTCAATTGAAAACCATTTCGATACTAGTTTTGAATTGGAAGCCATGTTAGAGGCACGTGTTAAACGTCAGTTATTGCAAGAAGTACAAGGTATTTTACCTAAACATGTCACAATAACCAGTGTTCGCCAAGGTTTGGCTAAAGGGCTGGGTCATGCAGTGTTATGTGCTTATCCTTTGGTGGGTGATGAACCATTTGCTGTCGTTTTACCTGATGTGATCATTGATGAGTATGAAAGTGATTTAACCAGTGATAATTTAGCCGCAATGATTAATAATTATCATGAAACCAAACATAGCCAAATCATGGTTGAGCCAGTACCCAAAGAATTAGTCTCTTCTTATGGTATTGTTGATTGTCGTGGTGAAGTGTTATCTGCAGGCAATGTTGCACAAATGTATAGTGTTGTTGAAAAACCCTCTATTGACGATGCACCATCAAACCAATCTGTGGTCGGGCGTTATGTTCTATCTGAAAAAATCTGGCCTTTACTTGCTAAAACACCATTAGGTGCTGGTGGTGAAATTCAGTTAACTGATGCCATTGCCATGTTACTTGAAGAAGACAATGTTGATGCTTATTGCATTAAAGGCCGTAGCCATGACTGTGGTAATAAACTGGGCTACATACAAACATTTGTGCAATACGCAATGCGACACAAAAGTTTAGGTAGCAATGTTAAAGCGTGGTTAAAAACCATTTAATTTTCTTAGGATAGACTCGAAACCGAAAAGGGTACTGTTTGCGCCCTTTCGGTTATATAGTTTACTTTTTGTATTAGCTTTCTGATGGCTCATTTTCAAAAGTGACATTAGGATCGTTATACACGGTCATATTCATAAGCCCTACTTCTCGATCAGTTACGACAGCCGCTGTCATTGCACCAGATACATTGGCTAAAGTTCGTGCCATATCGATAATTGGATCGATAGCTAACACCATACCAATTAAAGGGAAGTATTCAGCCATACCCATGCCAGATAAGACTACAGTTGCGGCAACCGTTGCTGTACCGGGAATGCCAGCGATGCCGATTGAACCAATAACCACCACAATGACAAGCATAATATAAAACTGGATATTAGTCTCAATACCAACCATGTGCGCTACCATCACGGCAAGTAAAGCAGGGAAGAAGCCTGCACACCCATTCATTCCCATGGTGCTACCAAGCGAGCCGACTAAATTGGCAGTGCCAGTATTTACCCCCATTCGAACGGTTAACGTTGAGATAGTCATAGGTAATGTGCCGACTGATGAGCGACTAGTAAAGGCTAATAGCCATGTTCCTAACGCTTTTTTAATAAACATCGTTGGCGAAATACCATGGATCAAGACAATAGTAATATGCATAATTAGCATAATCGCTGTTGCAATATAGACCGCAACAACAAAGTTTGAAACCTGAATAATTGCTGGTATTCCATTAGAAATAATGGTGCGAGCCAGTAAAGCAATGACCGCGTAAGGCATGTATTTAATAACAGTCATCGCAATTGACATGACGATTTTGTAAAGTGCTTCGATAAATGTTTTAAATAACGCAATGGGTTGTGGGTTTTTCTTTTCCATTCTATTGGCGGCAAGCCCCATTAAGGCAGAAAAAACAACTAAGCCCACAATGTTTTCGTTTACCATTGATGCAATAATATTGCTAGGTATTAGATTGATAAAGGTATCAATAATATTGGTGTATTGTTTTGCGTGAGCTTGATGTACAGAGTTTGAGCTCATTGTACCTAAGGCAAATAGATTCGCTAACAAAATACCTACTATACAGGCAATGGCCGTTGTAAACAGTAACCAAAAAATCCCTCTAAATGCAATTTGCGGTAGATTTTTTTTGCCCGAAAAGTCAAGAATCACTTTAACAATCGATACAAAAATGAGTGGTATCACTAACATTCGGATAAAGGCAATAAAAGTACGACCAAAAAACCCATACCATGTTGCAGTTTCTTGCATCCAGATTGTTGATATATCTGGAAACCCTGCTACAGCTTGGATCCCTAAACCAAGCACTGCACCAAGTATTAGACCAACTAACATGCGAATTGAAAAATTAACTTTTTTATCTTGTAGCGGTTTCATCACCGCAAAAAAACAAATAAGTAATAGTCCAATACTAATGAGCGTTTGATAATGGGTAATTACTAAGAACTTTTCAAAAAAAGCTCCCTGAAAAATAGCACCTGGCATAATTAGCCTCTCTTTTGATAATTCAATTATCTAGTTAACAATCTATGTTTTATCACATGATTTGATGTATAACTATAAATACATTAATGCTGCTTATTTGGCTATAGAGCCAGCAATATTTAAAATATCCCAAGGTCTGGAAAAGGGTGGCGCATACAGAAAATCCATCATGGCAAAGTCATCAATTTTTAAATTTGCCCATATTGCAGTTGCTAACGTATTTACTCTTAATACCGCACCACTCCCACCAACTATTTGCCCTCCTAAAATCTCGCGAGTATCGGCATGGTAAATTAGTTTTGCTGTTACACTTGTTTGTCCAGCAACATAGTTGCTATGGTTTTTATCTTTAACCATTACAGTTTTATAAGGTATTTTGGCTTTTTTTGCTTCGCTTTCGGTTAAACCAGCTCGCCCTGCCTCAACATCAAAAACCTTTAGGGCTGATGTGCCAATAGTACCGGGGTATTCATTATGTCCTCCGCCTAAATTTTCGCCTGCGATTTTACCAAGCTTGTTTGCGCCTGTAGCAAGCGGAATATACACCATTGATTGGCTAATTCTATGGTGAAGTGCGGTACAATCTCCAGCGGCGTAGATGTCAGTAATATTGGTTTGCCCAAAGCGATTGGTTATGACTGCGCCGTTTTCAAGTGTGTTGATCCCCATGTTTTTATAGATAGCACTATTGGGTTTTACACCTGTTGCAATGATAACAACATCTGCTGGGTATTGCGATTTATCGGTAACCACATGAGTGACTGTATGAGCCCCTTCAAAGCCTAACACGCGTTCTTGTAAGTGTAGGTCACAATGTTGTTTGATGTTTTCTTCTATCAGTTCGGTAATTTGCTCATCAAAAGCATCAACAAGAATTCTATCATCTAGCTGAATAAGTTTAACTTTTTTTTGTAGGGCAACGAGTGATTCGGCTATTTCAAGCCCAATATACCCAGCACCAACAACAATAACATTTTGGGTATTTGGATTGGTTAACGCTTGTTTGATTGCTAGCCCATCATGTAGATCGCGTAAGGTGAAGATATTTTTTAGTTGATTATTTTTAAAAGGCGGAATAATGGGGCTAGCACCAACCGCAAGTAGTAGTTTATCGTAGTTATCATCAAAGCAATTGCCTGTATTGAGATCTTTAATGGTTAATTTTTTTTGATTAACATTAAGTGCAATAACTTCATGTTGCGTCTTGATTTCAATGCCATCTTTTTGGAATTGTGCTGGTGTTCTGGATATCATTTCATTGGCATCAGTAAAGTGGTTACCAATGAAATAAGGTAATCCACAAGCACCAAACGATACAATATCCGATTTTTCATAAATACGGATGGTGGCCTCAGGGTTTGTTCTTTTGGCTTTTGCCGCAGCACTTGCGCCTGCGGCTTGAGCGCCAATGATGATTATTTTCACTTAATTTTCTCCTTAGTGCTCAGAAACAGAATTATTCAATACTAGCTTATCATACGTTATCAATTATACGGATGATAGATAACTGCTTGGTTTTAATATTTGTTAGTTTAAAATTTGAATTATTTGAAAAATATCTGCTTTTTTATTTTATTAATCGTATTATGTTGTAAAAACTTTTCAAGTTACTATGTTTTTGAATATCAGTTTTTAAGTTTAACTGGTTGAATATAATTTATTAAATCTATAATTAAATTAATCTGTAGATGAGTGTCATTTAATGCAGGAATATAATAAAAGTTTTTGCCACCTGAATTTAAAAAAACTTCTCGATTTTCTTCGTCAATTTCGTAAATGGTCTCAATACAGTCTACCGAAAATCCTGGGCAGATGACTTGCACATTTTTAACGCCTCTTTGAGCTAATGTTTGTAGTGTGCTACTGGTGCTTGGTGTAACCCATTTACCTTTGCCAAATTTGGATTGATAAGCCATTTGAATGGGGATATTTATGCCATTTTCTCGACATTTTTTGACTAATAACTGCGTGGTCATTTCGCAACGTTGTATATAATCATCATTGCGGTTATGGATATAACGCTCAGGAATACCATGATAAGAAAGCACAAGCACGTCAGGTTCTCCTTGGTGGTGAAAAGCCTGCTTAATTTGTAAATAAAGTGCATTGATATAGCTTCGATGATCGGCATAATCTCGAATATAGTCAATATGATCAATGATATTGAGCGAAGTTATAATTTGCTTGATTTTATCAAGTACTGCGAGTGTAGTGGTTGTTGAATATTGTGGAAAGAGAGGTAATACTGTAATTTTTGTGCATGATCGCAGGTTATTTAACGCAGATTGCAAATTGGGATCGCCATAAGTCATGGCTAATTCACATTGAATATTAGGTAAATGGTGTTGTAATTTATCACATAATAATCGGCTATAATGCAATAAAGGCGAGGCGTTATTTATCCAGATTTTTTGGTAATGATGAATAATATAAGGCACTCGTTTAGGTATTACGCGGTACTTTAAAATTGGATACCAAAGCAGTTTTGGCAAATCAACTACATGCCGATCAAGCAAAAACTCGGTTAGATACTGCTTTATTGCATCTGGTGTTGCCACATTTGGTGTGCCTAGATTAACTAGCAATAATCCTTGTTTTTTGTCCATAAGCGAGCCTTATTTGACACAAAGATAAGGGTTGATAACATCAAGAAGCCTACCTAGTGCGCCTTGATTTTGTTTTAATACTTGATAAGCATTTTCGCCAATCTGTTTACTATTGGTGTTATTTTCTAAAAGATCATTAATTGCTGAATAAAGGGAAGCTGGGGAGCTATCGCAAATGATCATCCCTTTAGCTGCAATAAGCTGTTCACAAATAACTTTAAAATTGAAAAAATGTTCGCCACTAATGATAGGAATATGGTGGAGAGCTGGTTCTAATGGGTTATGCCCACCATGTTTCACTAAACTACCGCCAACGAAAGCGATATCGGCAAGACCATAAAGCGTGGCTAACTCGCCCATTGTGTCGCCTAAAATGACTTGCGTTTGTTTAGTAGGAACTTGCTTACTACTACGGTTTATATAAGTTAACCCGTGATCATTAATTAATTTTTCAACTGCTTTAAAACGCTCTGGATGGCGAGGAACAATAATTAATAGTAAATCAGGATGTTTGGTTAACAAAAGTTCAAAGGCAGCTAGGATGATTTCATCTTCACCATGATGTGTGCTTGCAGCGATAAAGACTGGTTGGTTTAATTGCCATTGTTGCTTTAGCTTTGTGGTTGTTTGCCGCTGTTGATCCGTTAAATTAATGTCAAATTTGATACTACCTGTTATCGCTAAATGATCGTTTGGCAACCCCAATGCGACAAACCGTTCGCCATCTTGTTTATTTTGAGCTGCCACTATACTGATTTTTGACAATAATTTACCAATAGCCGATCCTAGTTTGTGATATCTGTTAGCAGAGCGTTGCGATAATCTAGCATTGGCAATCACCAATGGAATATTTCGTTTATGGCACTGGCAAATAAAATTAGGCCAAAGCTCAGTTTCCATAATGATAACTAACTTAGGCTGGGTCGTTTTTAAAAAACGATTTATCGCGCAAGGTAAATCATAAGGTAAATATACATGATTGACACTATCGCCGAGCAATGCTTTAACTCGCTCAGATCCTGTTGGCGTCATGGTAGTAACAGTAATAGGTAAATTAGGGTATTGCTGTTGTAGCGCTTTAATGAGTGGAATCGCAGCAATCGTTTCACCGACTGATACGGCATGCACTAACATACTATTAGCTTTCACTTTTTTTTTACAAAAACCATAGCGCTCACGCCACCGCTTTCGATAAGCCGGAGCTTTACGACTGCGCCAAAGTAACCTTAGCCACACTAAGGGCTGAATCAAATATAATAAAACGGTATATAAAATTTGCATATCAATCAATTATCTTGATAGATCAAAAAAGTGCTGACGATAATAAGCCAGCTCGGCAATTGAATCACGAATATCATCAAGCGCTTGGTGTGAACTCTGTTTGCTAATTCCTTTTAATATTTCAGGCTTCCAACGTTTGGCTAGTTCTTTGATGGTACTGACATCTAAATAGCGATAATGAAAATAGCTTTCTAAATTAGGCATGTAGTTGAATAAAAAACGGCGATCTTGACCAATGGTATTACCGCAAATAGGTGAGCAGTTTTCAGGTACCCACTGTTTTAAAAATTCGATAGTCTGCTGTTCGGCTTGTTGTTCAGTGATTGTGCTTTTTCGAACACGTTCAATTAATCCTGATTTACCGTGGGTGTTTTGGTTCCACTCATCCATTAATGCTAATTGCTCATCAGATTGATGAACCGCAATTACAGGTCCTTCAGCAAGAATAGTTAAGTTAGAATCAGTCACAATAGTTGCAATTTCAATAATACGATCGGTTATTGGATTAAGTCCTGTCATTTCAAGATCGATCCAAATAAGATGACTACTGTTAATTTGTGGTTGGTTGTTCATAATTTTTGATAGAAATTTTCTTTTTGATACGCAGTAGTGTAGCATAATTGACAATCTGTTTTAGCAAAAAATGAGTACTATGGCAAAAAATCGACTTTCCAATAATCAAAAAAGACGTGTGGCGGCAAAACATCAACAACGATTAGCCATAAGGCAAGATGAAAACCTAGCAAGTTTTTCATCACCTCGTGATGGTGTGGTGGTAAGCCGTTTTGGTAAAACGGCTGATGTTGAAGATAGTGGTGGGCTTATTTATCGGTGTAGTATTCGACGTACGTTACCTTCGTTAGTGACTGGTGATAAAGTGGTGTGGCGTGAAAGTTTAGAGCCAAAGACCAACGGTATTATTGAAGCCGTTCACCCTAGGCATTCTGAACTTGTTCGACCAGATTTTTATGATGGGGTAAAATCTGTTGCGGCTAATGTTGATCAAATCGTGATTATTTCCGCTGTTTTGCCAGAATTATCACTTAATATTATCGATCGCTATTTAGTCGCTTGTGAAAGTACTGATATACAACCCATTATTGTTTTAAACAAAATTGATTTAATCAATGATCAGCGACGTGCTGAGGTTGAAAAAAAATTGGCGATTTATACTCATATTGGTTATCAAGTGTTGTATGTTTCATGCCAGCATCAACAAGGTATTGCAGTATTACAAGATATCTTGCAAGGTAAAGTTTCAATTTTAGTTGGTCAGTCTGGTGTGGGTAAATCAAGCATTATAAATTTGCTATTACCTCATCAATCACAATCGGCGATGACTGGTGGTATTTCAGAAATATCTGGTCTTGGGCAACATACAACAACCTCGTCAAGGCTCTATCATTTACCCAATGGTGGCGATATTATTGATTCACCAGGAATACGTGAATTTGGCTTATGGCATCTAGAGCCTGAACAAGTGATAAGTGGCTTTAAAGAATTTGATAACTATCTTGGCGGTTGTCAGTTTCGTGATTGTAATCACTTTGATACGCCAGGTTGTTTGCTACAAAAAGCCGTGCAAGATGGTAATATTGCACCATCCAGGCTTGCCAACTATCATCGAATTTTACAAACAATGCAAGAAGTAAAAGCGAAAACCAACAAAAGCTATAAATAATTAGCTATTTTTTACAATAGCAACGCTTTTGCTGGCATTAAAATATGCAAAAAAAACTAAATATAATTAAAAAATCATCTACTTATAAATAAGTGGATTACTAGGTTGTAACAGCGTAGACTAGTTAAACCAAGTAAAAAAATCCAATAAAATCAATAGTTTTTCTGAATGATTTTTAAAAGTAGTATGCATACAATTTGTATATCCGTAATTTGTATACCTACTGAAAATGATTGTTGTAGCTATTTTGTATGGGAATGCGTCAATACCTAAAGTAAATTGCCGTCTTAAAATATGAAAAGGTCGTCATAAAAGACTGTTTTTGTATGTAACGCTCTAAATATTTAACTATTTTAAATAAAAATTAATGCTTTAACCAAAAATTAAAAAACTAAAAACCTAAACGACATTAAACATTGATCTGCTCACAATCAGTAGTCACCGCTAATGGCAAATAGCTTGATTGTGAGCAGTGAACGAACCTATTTACTATTGATGGCCTTTAAAGCAAAACCAATAGCGACATATGCCCAACCTTGAAAAATAAGATCAATACCTAAAAACATACCTAAAACGTAAAGGCTGTCGTATGGCCAACCAGTGATAATCATAAATCCTAAAATGAGGGTGATAATACCGGATGTGAGTATCCACCCCCAACGAGGTAAATCACGGTTATTCATAGCAGCAAATATTTGCGTAAAACCACTCATAATTAACAAAAAGGAAACCACTAAGGTTAAAGCGGACGAAACGGTAACAGGTTGGAAAAATGACATTAAACCAATAAAAATATATAGCACCCCCATTACAGCCCATAGTGCAGATTGACCGAAACTTTTAACCTGAAATGAATGTAGTGCTTGGATAATACCCGCGATCAAAATTAATGAACCAATAACATAGACCGAAAAAACAGTTGCAATGAACTGATAACCTAATGCGAAGCCTCCTAATATAATTAAAATAACACCCACTAAAATAAACCAGTTTGATTTTTGTTTAAGACCGTATAAATTATTTTGGTTAGATATCATATTACTTTCCTATTTTATAAGTTAAATTTGGGTTTGAAATTAAAATCACTTTTAAGACAGGTGGTTTTGTCACAAGTGATTAATCAGTGAAAAGAAAGGCTGTGATACAATTCATTGCACAGTAATTGTTTTGATAAAACAATTACTGTGCATATAAATTAGACAATATAATAAAACTAAATTTAAAATTAATCTTTATCTTTCAGTGCTTCGTCTAATGTTGAATAGAACATGAGTTTGTTAGAAATAGGAACAATTTTAGCTCTAGCTAATGTTTTTAATGGCTGAAATTGCAACTCACAGATTGATAAATCAACATTTTCAGGTAACTCATCAATAAAATGTATTAAAGCATTAAGCCCACCAGCATCAAGTATGGGTACCGCATCCCATTGTAGTATTATGTGTTGATATCCATTAATTTTTTGATAAATTTCTAAAAAGGTACGCTCAGCAGCAGCAAAAAACAGCGGTCCATTAATACGAAGTACTAAGGTTTTGTCATTACTGCGATTAAGTTCAACTAAACGCGTCATTCGGGCTATTCTGCGCATAAATAGAATTGATGCAAGCACGATTCCCAATGTAATAGCTATCACCATATCAAATAGTACTGTTAGTGACATACAAAGCAACATAATTAAAATATCGTCTTTAGGTGCACATTTGATAATATAAATAACGCGTTGAACCGCACTCATATTCCATGCCACGATAAGTAATAGCGCAGACATAGCCGAAAGTGGAATAAATGATAATGCTGGCGCAAAACAGATAAGCGCCAGTAAAACAACCAAGGCATGTAACACCGCAGCAATAGGTGAAGTTGCCCCCGCTTTGACATTAGCTGCCGACCGTGCGATAGCAGCAGTTGCTGAAATTCCACCAAAAAACGGCGCAATAATATTACCTAACCCTTGGCCAATGAGTTCACTATTTGAATGATGTTTGGTATGCGTCATTTCATCTAATACTACTGCACACAATAACGATTCTATAGCGCACAACATGGCCATGGTAAGCGAAATCGGTAATAAAGCGCTGAGTGTTAACCAATCCCATTTAAAATCAGTATGTTGCCAAGGTAAAGCAAATTCTGGTAGTACAGAGGGTATACCATGCCCTAGGGTATTATCGGCTAATGTATAGGTAAAACGTGAACCAATTGTTTCAATTTGATAGCCAAATTGATTAAAAATAAACATGACTATAATACCGGCAACGAGTGCAGGTAAGTGGCCAGATATTCTTAATTTAAGCCTTGGCCACATAATTAATACTATTAGTGTTACAGCTCCGACTAAGGTGTCTGCTATATTGATGGTAGGTAGTGCTTTAGTTAGCTCAATCACTTTACTAATATAACTTTCTGGCATATGTTCGAGCTGCAAGCCAAAAAAATCTTTAATTTGCATAGTTGCTATCGTAATAGCAATACCTGATGTGAAGCCTAATACAACAGGTAATGGTATATATTCGATTAATCTACCTAAGCGAATTATTCCCATTAATATAAGAAATATGCCAGATAGTAGTGTTGCAATGAGTAATCCTGATAATCCATATTGTAATGATACGGGGTACAAAATAACGACAAATGCGGCAGTAGGGCCAGAAACACTAAAGCGAGAACCACCCGTTAATGCAATAATAAAGCCTGCTATAATTGCGGTATATAGCCCATGCTGTGGTGGCACGCCACTTGCAATTGCTAATGCCATTGCTAAGGGGATAGCAATAATACCAACCGTAATTCCAGCAATCAAATCCTTGATAAAACGGGTTGTATTATAAGGGGTCGTTATACATGCTGATATAAATGCAATGCTAATTTTGGTGCGAGAAAGACTATATAATTTCATCGTGTTTAATAGACTTATGGGGAATTGTTTGGGATGCTTAATAAGATAATCTTTTTTACAAAAAATAAAAGAGTGTTACAAAAATAATCATCTTTTTTATAAATTAGATAGGCTATACTCAGTAACTTGAGAAAAAAATCAAAGATAAAAAATTACTTATAAAATCAGCATTGGAAATAAAAGCCTGTTACATTCGTGGCGTTGATAGCATTAAACCGATATAATATGACTATCATGTTACTATATCGTTATCATCTTATCTTTTAGTGGATTTTAAATCATATAGTCTAAAGGTTGTGCAAATTTGCTAACGATTAAACGATAACAGTATATACTTAATTCATTGCTTATCTCAATGCCCCAAAAGAGTACTATGTCTGTTTACATGCAAAATACTTGCTTGTGGTGGGTTGATGGGTAAACAATTAAGGTCAGTTAAGTATATCAATAACACAAAGGTATGAGGTTTATTTTTTATGTTTTCTTGGTGGGCTAAAGCTTATTTTTTTCTTATCCAAATCTTGGTGAAACTTTTTGTGAAAAGTAAACCTGTTCCTACCGATCCAATAATAGAACTAGACCTTGATACCGATAAACCAATTTTATATGTCTTACCTTATAACTCTCAAATTGATTTGATGGTGTTGCGATCGCTTTGTTTGCGATATAATTTACCTGATCCATTAGCAGGCTTAGATATCAATGGTAAAAACATTCCCGCTTACATCTATATTGATAAAGGGCCTGGTATTTTTGCATCCAACCAACAAAAAAATAAAGCAATTGAAATTTTAAGAGATTATATTTCAGCACATCAACAAAATCATGATCTTGATGTCCAAATGTTACCTGTTTCGGTTATGTTTGGTCGCAAGCCTGATATCGAAGGGAAGAAAAAACTATCATTACAGGTACTTGGCGCAACTAGCAAATTTTTAAAAATCATCACGTCAGGCAGAGATTGTTATACTCGATTTTCTCGTACAGTTTCATTTAAAGATATTCATGTTGATAAACAGCAAGATCTTCCTATTTTAGCGCATAAACTAGCACGCGTTGCACGCATCCATTTCGCCAAACAACGTATGGCATCAATCGGACCTAAGCTTCCTGTTCGTCAAGCGATGCTAAATAACTTACTAAAAAAGCAAGTAATTAGCGAAGCAATACAAGAAGAAGCAAAAAGTAAAAATATTGACCTTGATAAAGCAAAGCAAAACGCATTAGCTATTTTAAATGAAATTGCCGCTAATTTTTCTTATCGTATGCTACGAATAACCGATTTTGTGCTGACTTGGGCGTGGAATAGGCTTTATCAAGGTCTTAAAGTCACTAATGCCGATCCTGTTCGAGAGCTTGCCCAAAATGGGCATGAAATTGTCTATGCTCCTTGCCACCGCAGCCATATGGATTACCTATTACTCTCTTATGTGCTTTATCGACAAGGATTAGTTCCTCCTCATATTGCTGCTGGCATTAATTTGAACTTTTGGCCAGCAGGACCTATTTTTAGGCGATTGGGCGCATTTTTTATTCGCCGTTCATTCCGAGGTAACAAACTTTATACATCTGTTTTTCGAGAATATTTAGCGGAACTTTTTATCCGTGGTTATGCTGTTGAATATTTTGTTGAAGGTGGGCGATCTCGTACAGGTAGATTACTCGATCCTAAAACAGGTATGTTAATGATGACAATTCAAACATTATTACGTGGTGATGCAAGACCGATTACCGTTGTTCCTGTTTATATTGGTTATGAGCATGTGTTAGAAGTCGCTACCTATGCCAATGAGCTACGAGGAGCAAAGAAAGAAAAAGAAAGCTTGTGGCGTACTCTAAAAGCATTTTTAAAATTAAAAAAATTGGGATTTGGCTATGTGAATTTTGGTCAACCAATACCGTTAAATCAATTTTTGAACCAACAAGTTCCAGAATGGCGAGATGCAATCGAGCCGACTGGTGCTCAACGCCCTCAATGGTTAACACCAACAACCAATTTACTTGCCAAACAAATTATGGAGCACATCAACTCTTCAGCTGCAATCAATGCAATGAACTTATGCTGTTCAATATTATTAGCGGCAGATCAACGTGCATTAACGAAAGTTAGATTAATTGAACTGATTGATTATTTGTTAAAATTATTAAAAAATATTCCTTATTCAGAGTTGATAACCATTCCAGAACAAACGCCAGAAGAATTGTTTGAGCATGCCAAAGAAATGGGAAAATTTGTTATTACCACAGACGAAGCTGGCGAAATTGTTGGTTTAACTAACGAACAAGCGGTTTTAATGACTTATTATCGTAATAATATTCAGCATTTACTGATTATTCCAGCTATTGTGGCTAGAATTTTACTCAAACATAACCGGATTTCATCGGATGAAGTTTTAGAACAAGTAAAACGACTTTTTCCGTTAATCAAATCAGAGCTATTTGTTTATCACAATGATGAACAACTCACTGAATATGTAGATAAAATTATTAAAATCTATGCCGAATTAAACCTAATTTGTTATTCGCCAGATAAATTAACACTAAACTACTTAAAAATGTCGGAATTACAATTAATTGCTTCATCATCTAAAGATACATTGCAACGTTATGCTATTGCATTTTCTTTATTGCAAAAAGATCCAACAATTAGCCGTGCAACACTAGAAAAAGAGGCACGACTCATTGCTGAAAGATTATCCATTTTACATGGTATTAATGCGCCTGAATTCTTTGATAAAGGCGTATTTTCCACATTAGTTGCATCACTAAGAGAGCAAGGTTATTTAGATGATAAAAATGGCTCAAACTTAGCTAAAATTGAAACGATGAACAAAACACTTAAGCCTTTAATTACAACTAGAGTAATGCAAACTATCGATGATATAAACCCATTAATCAAATAATTCAAAAATACGCTAATTCGGAGATAACTTTAATGAAGTGCAATATTATTTGTTCATTGTAAGCTAAAGGCTATAACATGGTAGTTAACATCATTCTGCAAGAAACAATCAATGAGCAAGATTTTATCTTGTTGGCTAACAAATGGCAGCAAAATGCATCGGTTATCATTGAATCATTATTAGAAAATAATGAAGCTAAAAACCGTATTTTTAATCTTGCTCTAAACTATATTCCAAATTCATTTGCCGAAGCTGTCATTGATATTTTTCTTGAAGATAGTACTTTTATTATTCGTGATGATGATCTGCTAAAATGTGCAAAGCAAGGCTCTATGGGTTTAAAAAAGAGCATTTGTTATCGTAAAAATGTGCCTCAATATATTATTGATTTATGTAATTTTTATTAATCAACATATTATCTACGCTAGGAAATATAAAATATGTTAGATTTTTCCTATTTATCGGATCAAGATGGCAGTAAATCATCTCTGGTTTTAAACGATAAAAAAGCCCAATTGCTTGATCACGCTTTTACTTATTTAAGACAAAAAACTGGCATTATGATTGATCCTTATGGCCAAACAAGAATCTACCCAGACCATCAAAAAATATTAATCAATTTGTTACATCAGCATAATGACAGCGAGATCCAAAAACTCGTTTTGCTATTTAAGCAAGCATCCAGTGAAGATGAAATAATTCTTGCCGATGGTGATTAAATGGATAAATTATTTATTTAGCCATAATGACACTTACCTCAAGTTGCATTAAACTAATGCGTATTTATTACAAACGCTTAATTACAAATGCAACGATCTCATGCAAGTTATTTAAGAGGAATTTATGGATTTTATCGCTATACGTGATGTGCTTTCTAACATAAAGGATATGCCAAATCATTTTTTTTATCTTCCTGCTGATCACTCCTCTTGGACACTTGATACACAAGGCCGGTTTTTGGATGATGATGCGTTAAATAATTTTGATTCAGGTCTTTCCCAAAAAGCAATAGAAGAAGACTGGATCCCAACGCTAGAAAAAGCCGATATTGAAGATATTATTGAAGTTGCTAACAATGAATTAGGTAATCCAACATTAGAAGATTTATTTAACTCTTTTATTTTCTATATTGAAAATGACGCTTTTTTACAATATGCTGATTAAACATAAATGGCTTATGTTTTTTACACAATATGCTTGTTTAACACAAATAGTACTAGCACATAAATTATGTTATAGCATTTAAGCATGGTGATGTCTTCTAATAAAAAAGTGATCGAATTGATATCACATTTATCAACTCAACTTAATCAATTAGGCATTTTATTACAAACCAATATTGCTGATCAATTTACAGTACATAATATGGCTAGCTATGTACATATTGATATCTTAAAACACCGAATTTATCTTCGCTTCAAATTATCAATTAACGGCATTGAGCTATTTGATAACGATATCATCAATATTCAAATCACAGAGGGTATAATACATGCCACTTGCACCGTTTATTCAAATTATGGTATCGATAATGTAATGAAATACCAAAACGATCTAGATGATTTTGAGCTGGCAATCTTCGACAAAATTTTCATAGAATTATTGTCATGTATTACATCACATATTAGCTTGCTGACCCAAAGCAACTAAATAGCTTAACCAACGAAAATGATTTAAGTAACTTAACAACTTTCACTAAAGGCTGACTGATATAAATGGACATTACCCAATAATGAAGGCTAAAAAAATTTAATTAAAGTATATGATTAGCTACTATTATTTGATAATTTAAAACTGCATAATTTGGGATTAAACTTTAGAGTATCATTTATAAGTAAACTATAAGTGAAGGTAGATAAACAATAAATAGAAAAGCCAATAGAAAATGAGCCATATACAAAACATCACTCAATTGGAAAACGCCATAATCCATCAAGCTCAAGCAGAAGATGAACAATCATTTTTGTATCAATTGCATGAACTAAGTTTTTTTGATAAATCAACATTTAATCAACTATTAAATAATTGCCAAGCCTTAGCAAAAGCCTATCAACAGTTAGGAAAAACGAATAATTATAACGAGGTAGTAAAAGGCATTTTACTGATTTTTGAATATACACTATTTTCATTTTATTGCCATCATGCTGAGCATGATTACTTTCATATCAGCAATTATGGCGATGAACTAACCACCAATGACATATCTGACTATTATGATAAAATCAGATTAATCACACAACAAATCATCTTATAAACGCATAAAATAATCACTTACATGACCAGCTCAATAAGGTATTTAAACTAATGGGATTACATTTTATTATCCATATTGATAATCAACGGCAGGTACAATTTGCTATGAACGAAGAGCTACATAGTAAAATATTTAGCAAATCAACAAATTGGCGTAGCTTTAAACAATTAAAAAAAATCAGTGATTATTACAAAACTGATGCCGTTTTTAATAGCAACGAGCTAACAACATTAATAGCAGATTTGATGCAAATCACCCAACAAATCGATGATTTTCAAGATGAATTACAACAGCTCATCACTAAACTGCGTCAGAAAAATGCCAAACTATTACGCGTTACTAGCGATTAGTCATACTTAGATTATTATCCACTCATCTTTACAGCACTATCAACAAATTTTATCATGAATGACATAAATTGAGGCAAACTGTACAATATACAATTTATCTGGCTGACTGGTTTTGATAATTATGTCGATAAGCAATCAAACTGATAGCAAAAATGAGACAGTAATGTGCAAACTTCAGGATGGTAATCAATGATTGATTTTACTGCTGATATTATTAGTTATAAATCAATTGCTAATATTCAAATTGGTGATAACATTCTTTCATATCTCGATGAAATGTATCAATATTTTGATATTAACTGCCAAGAACACGAGCTTCATTTTTCAATGAGTGAGATGACTAGACAGAGTTTTTATTCATTAAATGATGATACATTGACGCTAACAACCACATTTGATGGCGATATCATTGGCATAGGATGCAACCAAAACTACCAAGGGAAATACCAAAATCAATATAAAAATGAATTATATGCAGGTATTACCATGGAAGAACTATGCTCTTTGAGCAAATTTCAGAAGATTGTATATGGCACACTGATTGTTGATAACGATTATGGCTTATATTTTACGTTACCCTCGCCTTATGACGAAATTGCCGACACGCTAAAAGACATCCCCTATGATTTAAAGCTAAATGAAATTTACGTAGCGGATAATTCCAGCTGGCAGCTTAAGCCACAAAAAAAGAAAAAGCCTAAAAAGCGCAAAATTGCCAAACCTTATTCTTATTTTTAATATTAATAAGCAATAATCTAATATGCATTACTAATTAGATGCTGTGACTTAACTATGTCCACTTAAAACACTGCTAAAGTGCCTATTATCAGATAAGAATGCACGAAAGAAAGAGCTTGCTAAACCATTTAGTTAATATTTTTAACTTGTCATAATCAAATCGAAAACTTGTTAAACTAAGACGTATATTTTACCTAAAACTTCTTTATATCAATATGATTTCCTTTCCATATTTTCGGCAACTAAAACGAGCATGAGCTTATTTTTTGATATATGTCAAACTTTGGCAATTCATACTTGCATTTCCCTTTATTTCTGCATAAGAAACGATTATTATTGATATAAATAGGAAAGTTTATAGCTTTAAAAATATAATAAATAATGTAATGTCAGTTTTCTAAGGAGTCCATATGCTATTTAACCGTAGACAGTTCTTTAAGATCTGTGCTGGTGGTATGGCAGGAACAACCATCGCCACATTAGGACTCGCTCCAAATGTGGCGCTCGCACAAACTCGCCAATTTAAATTACTCAAATCAAAAGAAACCCGTAATAACTGTACCTATTGTTCTGTTGGATGCGGAATGTTACTTTATAGTCGTGGAGATGGTGCAAAAAATGCTGAATCATCTATTTTTCACGTAGAGGGCGATCCCGATCATCCTGTAAGCCGAGGATCACTTTGTCCGAAAGGGGCAGGTGTACTTGATTTTATAAAAAGCGAACAACGTGTTAAATACCCAGAATATCGAGCTCCAGGCTCAGATAAATGGCAACGCATTAGTTGGGATGAAGCGATTGACCGCATCGCTCGTTTAATGAAAGAAGACCGAGATAAAAACTTTATTGAAAAAAATAAAAATGGCACCACAGTAAATCGCTGGACAACCACTGGTTGGCTTGTTACATCAGCGGCTAGTAACGAAACGGGTTGGTTAGCATTTAAAGTTGCCCGCGCTTTAGGTATGTTAAGCCTTGAAACCCAAGCTAGGGTTTGCCATGGTCCTTCTGTATCAAGTTTAGCTGCCACCTTTGGTCGTGGCGCTATGACCAACAACTGGAATGATATCAAAAATGCTAACGTTGTTATCGTGATGGGAGGAAATGCTGCAGAAGCTCATCCTGTTGGTTTTAAATGGGCAATAGAGGCAAAAATTAATAATGGTGCAGAATTAATTGCAATTGATCCTCGTTTTCATCGAACAGCTTCGGTTGCAGATCATTATGTCCCCATTCGTGCGGGCTCTGACATTGCATTTTTACTCGGTATTATTAATTATCTTATTACTAATAATGAAGTTAATTTCGACTATTTAGTTACACACAGCAATGCTAGCTTAATTGTGTGTGATGATTTTAATTTTGACGCCAATAGCGGTTTATTTAGTGGCTATGATGCAACTAACCGCCAATATGATCAAAGCAGTTGGGCATATCAAAAAGATGAAAATGGTTATGCCCTTCGGGATAAAACACTAAGCCACCCTCGTTGCGTTTGGAATTTATTAAAACAGCACGTTAGCCGTTATACCCCTGAAATGGTAAATAAGGTCACTGGTAGCCCAATTGAAGGGTTTCTACATGTTTGCCGTTCACTCGCTAGCACAAAAACTCATGATAGAGCCGCAACCTTTTTATATGCATTAGGTTGGACACAGCATACTTATGGTACACAAATTATTCGCACAGCGGCGATGATCCAACTGATCTTAGGCAATATAGGTGTCATGGGGGGGGGAATTAATGCGCTACGCGGGCATTCAAATATTCAAGGATTAACCGATGTCGGTTTGCTATCCAATCGTTTACCAGCCTATCTTGATTTGCCAAAAGATTCTCAAGTTTCACTTACTCAGTATTTGGAAGAAAAAACACCAAAGCCACTTGGTCCAAGTGAAGTGAACTTTTGGGGAAATTACCCAAAATTCTTTGTCAGTTTTATGAAGTCGATGTATGGTGATAAAGCGACTATAGATAATAATTGGGGATTTGATTGGTTACCCAAATGGGATAAAACCTATGATATCTTAAGATTCAGTAAATTGATGCGTGATGGTCAGGCTAATGGCTTTATCTGCCAAGGTTTTAATCCTCTTGCTGCGCTACCAGATAAAAATAGCATCCGTGACGGCTTATCTAATTTAAAATTTTTAGTTAGCATTGACCCAATGCCAACAGAAACGGCTGAGTTTTGGAAAAACCATGGTGAATCCAATGATGTTGACTCTAGCAAAATTCAAACAGAAGTCTTTAGATTGCCGTCAAACTGTTTTGCTGAGGAAAACGGAACAATAGTGAACTCTTCTCGCTGGCTACAGTGGCATTGGGCTGCTGCTCGCCCACCTTATGAATCTTTATATGATCCTGAAATTATTGCTCGTATCTTTTTAAGAATTAAAGAACTATATGCTCAAGAAGGGGGAGCCTATCACGATCCAATTGATAACTTAGTTTGGGACTATGAAGATCCTCAAGGGCCAGCGGCTGAAGAATTAGCCAAAGATTACAATGGGCGTGCGCTGGCTGATATCACTGATGCCAATGGCAATGTGATTCTTAAAAAAGGACAGCTACTCAGTGGCTTTTCGCAATTAAAAGCAGATGGTACAACATCATCAGGCATTTGGATATTCTGTGGCTCTTGGACTGAGCAAGGCAACCAAATGGCACGACGCGATCCAAGTGATCCATCAGGTAAAGGTATTCATGCAGGTTGGGCTTGGTCATGGCCGATGAATCGACGCGTACTTTATAATCGCGCTTCAGCAGATGAAAACGGTAAGCCGTGGGATCCTAAACGAGTTTTAGTAAAATGGAACGGCTCAAGCTGGGTTGGTAATGATGTGCCTGATTTTACTGCAACATTATCACCAAATACAGGGGCAGGCGCTTTTATTATGAATAACGATGGTTTAGGTGGATTGTTTTGTTTAAACCGATTAGTCGATGGCCCATTCCCAGAACATTATGAACCGTTTGAAACACCTATTACTAATAATCCATTACATCCAAATCAAGTAAGTAGCCCTGTAGCACGTGCATTTAAAGAAGATTTGGAACGCTTAGGAAAGGCTAGCCAATTCCCTTACGTGGGCACGACGTACAGCATCACTGAGCATTTTCATTTTTGGACACAACATGCAAGGCTGGCTTCAATTACTCAGCCCGAGCAATTTGTTGAACTAAGTGAAAATCTTGCAAATAAAAAAGGCATAAAGGTAGGTGATACCGTAAAAGTTACGTCATACCGAGGTTATATCAAAGCGAAAGCCGTTGTCACTAAACGACTCCCGACATTAATTGTTGATGGTAAACAAATCGAAACCATTGGAATTCCAATTGTTTGGGGATTCACTGGTCAGACAAAGAAAGGATTTTTGGTTAATGAATTAACACCACATTTAGGTGATGCTAATTCACAAACACCAGAATATAAGTCATTTTTAGTCAATATCGAAAAAGTCACCACAGCGGCATAAGGGAGGAAAACTATATTATGTCATTACAAACTCAAGATATTATTCGCCGCTCTGCAACCAATACATTAACTCCAGCGCCACGGGCTCGCGATTATCAACAAGAAGTAGCTAAATTAATTGATGTGACAACGTGCATTGGCTGTAAAGCTTGCCAAGTAGCTTGTAGCGAATGGAACGATCTTCGAGCTGAAGTTGGCAATACCGTTGGTGTTTATGACAATCCTGTAGATTTAGAACCCAAAGCATGGACAGTCATGCGATATTCAGAAGTTGAGGTTAACGGCAAATTTGAATGGCTTATTCGCAAAGATGGTTGTATGCACTGTTCTGATCCTGGGTGCTTAAAAGCTTGCCCATCAGAAGGTGCTATTATTCAATATGCTAATGGTATTGTGGATTTTCAATCTGAACATTGTATAGGTTGTGGTTATTGTGTCGCAGGTTGCCCATTTAATATTCCCCGAATTAGTAAAGAAGATAATCATTCATATAAATGTACTTTATGTGTAGACCGTGTGGCCGTTGGGCAAGAACCTGCTTGTGTAAAAACATGCCCAACTGGCGCTATTCATTTTGGTACAAAACAAGATATGATTCGCCATGCAGAGAATCGAATTATAGACTTGAAAAAACGGGGATTTGCACAGGCTGGGCTTTATGATCCACAAGGCGTAGGCGGAACTCACGTTATGTATGTTTTACACCATGCAGATCAACCTGAACTTTATCATGGCTTACCTAAAGATCCGCAAATTAGCGAAGTGGTTAAATTCTGGAAAGGTATTTGGAAACCGCTATCGGCGGCAACATTTATTGCAACATTTGGTGGCTTACTATTCCATTATATGGGAGTGGGCGCAATTGAGGTAGATGAACAAGACATTGAACAAGAAAAAGAAGCCGATAACCAAGCTCGAAAACGTCTAGGTTTACCCATTTTTCGGCGTAAACATAGTTCCCCATTGTCACAACAGGAGAATCATCATGAATAAGCAAAACATGATATTAAGAACCCCTCTTCTTGTTCGCTTCTGTCATTGGTGCATGGTTTGCCTTTTCATTTTAGCGGCACTATCGGGGCTATCCTTGTTTTTTCCATCCATTAAATTATTTGGGTTAGTGCTCGGCACTCCACAGTTAGTCAGAGCATTACATCCCATTATTGGTTGTATTGTCTTTGTACTACTGATGTTTATGTTTTTAAAACTTGCTCATCATAATATTCCAAACAAACAAGATCTGTTATGGATAAAAAACTTTAAAAAAGTGATTATGGGTAAAGAAGAAGGTATTCCCATTGGTAAATATAATGTCGGTCAGAAATTTTTATTCTGGTGCATTATGAGCTTAATTTTTGTTTTGTTTGTAACAGGAATGATCATGTGGCGACGATACTTTTCTGATTATTTTCCAATACCAGTTGTGCGTATTGCGATATTCTTTCACTCGCTTGCGGCTATTGGCTTAATTTTACTTGCTATTGGTCATGCTTATATGGCAATTTGGGTTAAGGGATCTATTAAAGGAATGATAACAGGCTATGTATCACGAGCTTGGGCTCGCAAAAATCATTCGGCTTGGTATGAAGAAGAAATGGATAAAATTTATCAAAATGAACTCAATACAAAAGCAAAGTCTGAAGTAGAATCAGCGGATGTTAAACATAAACCAGCATGATAACACTCTCTATCTCTAATTGTATTTACCGCTGATAGTTACTATCAGCGGTATTATTTTAAAAGCAAAAAACCAGTGACAATCGAAAACCACAATCAATGAGCATTTATAATGAATATAAAAATTATTCCTCAAGATCAACTTGAACAACAAGCAAGTAGCTCCGTTATTCGGCAAATTCCATTACTTTTGTATCCATCACCTAAAACACTTTATACGCATCGATCCGAGCGTTTGAAAAGCCTTGCAAGCAATAGCCCAATTAGCGATTATTTAAACTTTTGTGCAAAAATTGTTGAACAACAAGCAGATTTAATCAAACAAAAACCAATAGATATCGATGTATCATGTTTATTAAATAGTGAACATCCCCCGCTAAGCCTAGATAATTTACCACTTACAAATACGTGGCAAGATTACTTAGCATCATTATTGGACTCATGTGCCAGTACAACAGAGCAAATTACTTTAGTCATAGATCAACTAAAAAAAAATAGCTCTCAAGCGTTGCAAAATAAAGCAATACATTTACTTACAGGTGAATTTGATCAAGTTGATGGCAATGAAACAATTTTTATTTGGTCAGCTTTATCGGTTTACTACTGCCAACTGGCCAGTCAAATCAAAGGCAAAGTCATCGCAGAAAATACAGACAAACTTTGGTTGTGCCCAGTTTGCAAAAGTATGCCCTCAGCCAGTGTTATTCAATTAGGTAGCCACAGTGGTTTACGCTATTTACATTGTAGTTTATGTGAAAGTGAATGGTACGTACCTAGAATTAAGTGCACCTGTTGCGATAATATGAAGGATATACAATATCTGTCACTAGAACAGGAACTTGCAGTAACTAAAACGGAGTGTTGTGACATTTGCCATAGTTATTTAAAAATATTTGATCAAGATAAAGATCCCCATATTGAAGTCATCGCTGATGATATTGCATCATTGATTTTAGATATAAAAACAGAAGAAGAAGGTTTTGCTAAAAGTGGCGTTAATCCGTTTATATTTGCTCAAAAGCAAGATTAATACACAAAGGTCAAAATTAAGATATTCTTAATGAATATAAAAATAGAGGCAAAACGGCTGGGTAAATAGTTTATTGTTACAATATTATCAGTTGATAAACTGATTTATTAATAAAATACAACTTCACTTTTTAGCTTGATAAAGTTAAACTAGCACCACTGTACTAGTTTATGAGTTCTTATTATGAAACGCTTTTTGTTATCGCTGATAATTCTTTTAGTTACGCCTTTTTTTAGTTTTGCAGATACAATAAAAAATGTCGCTATTACCGCGATTGTAGAACATCCATCTTTAGACCAAATCCGTGATGGTGTTAAAGATGAATTAACAGACAATGGCTATAAGTTAAACGAAAATTTAACGGTTCAATACAAAAGCGCACAAGGCAGCAGCGCAACTGCTGCACAAATTGCCAGACAATTTGTCGCAGCAAAACCTGATATTATTGTTGCAATTGCAACACCGAGTGCTCAGGCAACTGCGGCTGCCACCAGACAGATCCCTGTGGTTTTTGCCGGTATTACAGATCCAATTGCAGCCAAGTTAATTAAAGATTGGCAACCTACAGGTACAAACATCACTGGCGTTTCAGATTATCAAGAAATAGGGCCACAAATCGACTTTATAAAAAAAATCGTACCCAATGTTAAATCGGTAGGATACATTTATAGCCCAAGTGAAATTAACTCAACTGTGGTATTAAAAAACCTACAAGCGCTTTTATCGCAACAAAATATCAAATTAGTTGCGGTACCTGCTCAGCGAACCGCTGATATCTCAACTGCCGTCAATACATTAAAAGGAAAAGTTGATTTAATCTACACAACAACCGATAACAATGTTGTTTCAGCTTATGAGTCATTAGTCAAATTTGCAAATGAAAATAAAATTCCTCTTTTGGCATCGTTCCCTGATGCAATTGAACGAGGCGCTGTTGCCGCATATGGCATGAGTTACTATGATGTGGGACGCCAATCAGGCAAACTTGTTGTTCGAATCTTAAAGGGTGAAAAAGCAGGCAACATTGCTCCAGAAATAGGACAAGCATTACGTCTTGCCATCAATATTGGAGCTGCTAAAAAACAAGGTGTAACATTGTCTCCTGAAGTTATCCAATCCGCTTACAAAGTCATAGACTAATAATTAATTCCAATCTATTGTAACCAACAAAACTTTGCTCATTTCGGTGGGCAAAGAGCTAGGTTATACATAATTAATTTAAGGTCAATAATATTACCGACAGCCTCGGGCTAATAAAATAACAAAATTTTATCCACACAACAAAGTGTACTTTAGTTTCATCAATCAACATTTAATGTAAAAAAATGTTTACATTTACAGCTATTTTTTAACTCTAGAAAATTATCTAAATTTGCTTTATAGTAGCTTGGAATTTATCTTAGTTGTAAATAAAATATTACAGGAGTGCCATATGCGTAATTCTATTATAAAATTTTTTATGCTACTTAGCTTATCATTGGCAGTATTTAACTCTTCAGCAGATCCTAAATCTGAGCAAAAATTTGTGGCTATTACCGCAATTGTTGAACATCCAGCATTAGATAATGTTCGTCGAGGTGTTGAGGATGAACTAAAAGATAGCGGTTATATTGCTGGCGAAAATTTAAAATTACACTTTGCAAGTGCACAAGGTAGTAGCGCTAATGCAGCGCAAATCGCTAAACAATTTGTAGCTAACAAACCTGATGTTATTGTTGGCATTGCGACACCAAGTTCACAAGCTTTAGTTGCGACAACCAAACAAATTCCAATTGTTTTCACTGCCGTTACCGATCCTGTAGCAGCAAAATTAATTCCAAGTTGGAATGCATCAAAAACCAACGTAACTGGGGTGTCTGATGCGTTATCATTAGATGCTCAAATTGACATGATGCTAAAAATTAAACCTGATGCTAAAAATATTGGTTATGTTTATAGCCCAAGTGAAATAAATTCAACAATTATACTAAAACAATTACAAGTTAAGTTAGAAAAACGAGGTATGAAAATAATAGCTGCCCCAGCTCAACGTACTTCGGATATATCAACAGCCGCAAGAAGTTTAAAAGGTAAAGTTGATATGTTTTATACCACGACTGATAACAATGTGTTTTCTGCCTATGAAGCGCTAGTAAAAATAGCAAACGAAAGCAAGATACCTCTTTTAGCATCAAACCCAGAATCAGCAGAACGTGGGGCGATTGCTGCTTTGGGAATGAGTTATTATGATCTTGGTCGTCAGGCAGGTAAAATTGTTATCCGCATACTGAATGGTGAAAAACCCGGTGATATCCCATCACAAGTGGGCAATGTTACTCAACTAACGATAAATAAAAAGGCGGCTGAACGCCAAGGTGTTACGTTATCTGATGATATATTGAAATCAGCGGCAAAAATTGTCGAAAAATAATGTTACTCTTTTATAACTATGCCGCCATTTTGGCGGTTAACTTGAATGGATTTTTTCATGTCTTTTGAATTTTTATTAGGCTCAATTGGAATTGGGCTTATTTATGCCTTAGTGAGTTTAGGTGTATTTATCTCATTTCGTTTACTTGACTTTCCTGATCTGACGGCTGATGCCAGCTTCCCTCTTGGTGGCGCAATTTGTGGATTATGCATTTATATCGGTATCGATCCTTGGATTGCGACGTTATTCGGTATGCTTGCTGGTTGCCTTGCTGGCGCAATGACAGGCATACTGTATGTTAAGCTCAATATTCTACAATTACTTTCGAGCATTATTGTAATGATAGGGCTTTATTCTATTAATTTAAGAATATTAGGTCTTGCACCTTATATTATGGATGAAACACCAAGAATGGCGGGTTCACCTAACCTTTCTTTACTGGATGCCAAAACCATATTTTCACCATTTATTGCTGATGATTACAGTAATCAATATATTATACAACCGCTTTTGGTGCTGGGATTTGTCATTGTGTGTTGGGCATTACTCAATTTATTTTTGAAGACCCAGATAGGATTAGCATTAAGAGCGACGGGAACCAATCAACGAATGGCAAAATCCCAAGGCATACCAACTGGAGGAATAACCATCCTCGGTATGGCAATATCAAATGGCTTAATTGCACTTGGTGGATCGTTATTTATACAAACTCAAGGTGGCGCAGATATTACCATTGGTGTTGGAACAATTGTCATCGGGCTTGCTTCAATTATCCTGGGTGAAAGCATCTTTCCAACAAAACGTATCTGGCTTGTTATGCTTTCAGTTATTTTAGGCTCTATTTTGTATCGCTTATTTATTGCTTTTGCATTAAGCAATGAATTCCTACAAACAATCGGCGTTGGAACAGAGGATCTAAATCTGATTACCGCAATATTGGTTGTGCTAGCTCTTGTGTTACCAAAACAACTAAAAAAACACGCTAAAAGAAGAGGGAAATAAGCATGATTAAAGTTGAACAATTACAATTAACTTTTAATCAAGGTACACCAATTGAAAATTATGTGCTACGAGGATTAAACCTAAAAATTAGTGAAGGCGAATTTGTTACCATAATTGGTAGTAATGGAGCAGGAAAAAGCTCGTTACTCAATGTAATTAGCGGAGATCTATTTGCTGACTCAGGTAGTGTTGTTATCAATGAACAAAATGTAAGTCACTGGCCAGCATGGAAGCGGGCTAGCATGGTGGCACGAGTATTCCAAGATCCTATGGTTGGAACTTGTGAAAACTTAACCATCGAAGAAAATCTTGCTATTGCTTACAATCGGGGACATCGTTTTACTCTCGCTTCAGCACTTAATAACAATATCAGATCAATATTTAAAGAAAAACTGGCGACTTTAAATTTAGGGCTTGAAAATCGATTATCGGATATGATGGGTTTACTTTCTGGTGGTCAAAGACAAGCTATTAGTTTGTTAATGTCAACACTAAAACCCTCTAAAATATTATTGCTTGATGAACATACCGCAGCACTTGATCCTAAAACAGCACAGTTTGTTTTAGATCTGACTGATAAAATTGTTTCAAAAAACCATTTAACGACTATGATGGTAACCCACTCAATGAAACAAGCATTGGAATATGGAAATCGAACAGTCATGCTGCATCAAGGTCAAGTTGTACTTGATGTATCAGGTGAACAACGCGCAAAATTAACCGTAACCGATTTATTAGATATGTTTGAAAAAACACGCGGTGAAAAAGTGACTGACGATGCATTGCTTTTAGGTTAATAATAAATAAAAAAGTAATATTTCAAGCAGAAATATTGCTTTTTGTTAATTAGATTTGTTAGTTCTGACGTAATCTGCCTGTGTTAGCTCAAACCTAATCTGACAGCTACTAGTTTTTATTTTGTGTCTGTCAGATTAAAAAGTTTATGGATAAATTCGACCGACACCTTGTAAATTGCCAACATAAAACGTATTTTGTGAATCAAGTTATCCTTGCCAAAGTATTAGACAAAACTCACTGCTATAAAAGTGTTATTTAGGTCATACGACTTTTCATATTGCTTAGGCGATACCCAGTTATTAACTCCGTGTCGGCAAACCTACTTATAATCGGTTTTAATATAGGCGAATAGGCTTTATTGGCTTCTTCCTTGTTTTGTTATCATCATGAATCATGGGTGTTAACGGATGGAAAAACTTTCAGCAATGGCATTATTTCAACAATTGCCCGTTTGCTTCAGACTTTGGCTAAGTCCATACTGTAACACTAATCTGTAACACTAATCGCTTAAAATTAGCGTTGCGATATTGGTTTTTTTGCCACTAGGTCGTCGCTTTCCTTTGAAAAATGGACGACAAAATAAGGTATTTTGGAGCGTGGTACAAACTAAATACTGATCAATATACTTAATGTATTAATCAGTAAACCATAAGATACAGCTTGCAATAAAAGGATTAATGTTATTATTTTTTTAAATAAAAACTTTAATAAAATCAATGGGTTTTCTGACTGATTTTTATTGTGCTAGAACTTGATTTGAATGGGCATACCGTATCGGTTATCTCAATACCGTTTAAGATGACCTCATCATATGAATAGGTTTGTTATGTATTTTTCAATGCAAATAATCTAACAACTCGTTTAATAATTTTCATTGGTTTATCCTTTTTTATCATCAATTTCTTTGACTTCTTTATTTAAACCCGAAGAACACAAATAAAGCTCTTGTGCATACCAGATACACTTACTTTCAACTGACGACAGACCGGCAGTGCCAGATACGATGACAACGGTTGCTTCATATATTGGTACTTCACCGGTTTGGGCGGTTGATGAAGTACACATGCGCTTTTTTAGCATTTCATTGGCTATTTTTAGTGCTTTGTTTTCTGTTTTTAGCGCGATAATTTTTGGTGGCTCATTAGTTAGCTCACGGTTACTGGTTAGGATTAAGTTGCTTAACCCATTTATCCAGCGTTGATTTACCAATACCTAAATGATTAACGATTTTAGCTAATGAAAGATGGGCATTAGATAAAGCATAATTCACCGTCTGCGGTTTGAACTTTGTACTCAATTTTTTGTGCCATAATGTGTTCGCTTATGATTGTTCGTTATAGCATATTCGTTATATTATAAAGGTGACATTTGCCGATTTTAGGGCGAGGATCAACATCATGTATTGGTATGCTAATTTGTTAGGTGCTAAAGATAAAGTTCACTTTAAATCTGTGGAGTAACTTCGACAGGAGACCAAACTGAACATTTCCACTGTATAAAATGATTAGTTAGAATTTGTTTGATATAACTTTCAAATTCAGAATTAAAATATTCATCAGATATTATTGTTATTTCAAGCGTATAATGCTCATCACACAATAATTCACTAAGCATATCAATTTTGTCTATAACGGCTATGCTAAAATTGGCCAATTCAGCTCTGGCAATATAACGACCTTTTTCATCTTTACAGGATAATTTACATTGAAATGCTGATGCTATCTTAGCCTGTATTTCTTGGAATGATTCATTATTATCAACTAATACAAAAGTTAACCACCTTGTATTTATATCCATAGAACTATCAACCTTACTAGCCAATTTAATATCACAGTATCAACTTCAACTATGATCTTATAAAAATATTCCATTCTTGCCATATCACAAGATCCATTGTTTGTATGTTAGCAAGTTTTTTTAATATTACCAATGTGTTGTTTAATATCAAAATGGATCTATCTTAACAGACCACCTTGGCGTAAAATTAGGCATCTTAATTGCCTACTTATCATATTAAGATGCGATATTACTTCAGCTAGATAGATTTGTGCTTTTAATCCATCTTACTTATCTCGGCGACGGCTTGTTAAGCTTTTGGGCTAGCTCCTCTACACATTCCTGAGCTATTTTTTTGTATTTTATCGCATTTTCTGTAGAAAAATTTTCATCAATCATTTTATAAAAGCCATCAACTGTGCCAAAAAAGCCATTTGCTTGAATAGCAAATCCCCCATTAGCCCAACAAGCAAAAATGGTTGTTAAGTTGCCTTGGTTGCTTTTGCGATAAACTATATTCTGTACTTTATCTACATCTAAATATATACCACAAGCAACGGATAAATTTTCAGGTAATAATTTGATTTTGGTTGACTCTATATTCAAGCGACCACCAATAAATAAATTTTTAGGCAATACTTGAATGTCTGTATTAGCAACACTTAAATATCCTCCTACCGATAAATTTTCTGGTAATGTTTTTATTCTGGTATTTCTTAAATTTAGATAACCGTTAACAGAAATTTTTTGAGGTAATTGTTTGATATGGGTATTTCTTAGATCAAGATCTCCCCCAACAGTTAAGTTTTCGCCTAATAATTGAATATTGGTATTTGCTAAGTCTAAATCACCGCCAACCGATAAATTTTCAGACAATCTATTAATTTGGCTATTTATTAAATATATGTCACCACCAACCGATAAGTTTTTGGGTAATGTTTCGATATCTGTATTTGCTAGATTTAAATTGCCACCAACCGATAAGTTATCCGGTAATGTCTGAATCATTGAATAGGTAAGATCTAAATTGCCGCCAACTGATAAGTTATCTGGTAATGCTTTAATCATTGAATAGGTAAGATCTAAATTACCACTAATTGATAAGTTTTCAGGTAATGATTGAATATCTGTGTGAGCTAAATTCAAATCACCACCAATAGCCAGATTTTCAGGTAGCGCTTTGATGTCTGTAAATTCTAAATACAAATTACCACCCACAGATAAATTATCCGGTAAGACTTTAATTTTAGTGATCGATAAATTTAAATCCCCACTAATTGTAAAATCATTCGGTAAGGCTTGGATTTCGGAGTCTGTTAAATTCAAACTACCATGAATAGCCATATTTTTTGGTAGCATTTGTATTTTTGTTTTACTTAAATTTAAATCACCATGGATAAGTAAATTGTCTGGCAAGACACTAATTTCTTTGTTTCTTAAACGCAAATTATCATTAATGATAACTTTATTATCTTGAACAACGTGTTTTACCCCTTTTTTAGTTAGTAATTCGAGAAATTTTTCCATAGGTTATTTCACCAATAATAAGCACTCTTCTAATTTGATATCACAAGTTATATACAATGAATTACTCAGTTAGAAATTGTCTTTGCTTTTGTCCGATTACAAGTTTGGATTACTTCATTCGGGGTTAGTTTTAAATATAATTACTACATTCGTTTTCTAAATCAATTAATAAGCTCTCAGCATTAACAATAGGAGTGCTTGATAGCGTAGGAATGGAGAAAATACCAACTTGAGTTCCTTTGGCTGATAAATCAGGCAATAATTTATTCATTATATAATCAAGCGATAATGCCTTGGGTTTATAATTCTTCCAGCCACCTAAAGCACAATTTGCAGCATATTCACGAGCAGGCCATAATATAAGAACTTCATTATTGTTATCATTTCTACCGGTTAAGGCAAACCCGTCATCGTCTAAGACCCAAGCTACTTCGTTATCAACAATTTTTTTTATGGAATAAATGTATCTTTCTTGGCTCCCTTTATTTGACATAACTTCAACTTCTTTGGCCGATAAGACTATCATAAGTGAATACTCCTTATATTTTTGCTTACGTCTAAATAAATTGTTGTAATCATAATCATCGTGTCGATGCTAAAACTAAGCTCGTTTTTTGCAGTTTAGCATACTAATTAAGATTCAGATCACTCAGCAACTCAATCCATTCTAGCAAGATAAATCTTCTATAGCAGGATTATATTACCTAAAAATATTGTAATGCTATCCCGTTTATCTGTCTAAATATTGTCTATGATGCCGAATTTTTTACTCAATTGACGTTGTAACTATCTCTCAAATGGTAGCTATCCCCCTAAAATAGTACAGCAAAAAAGTAGAAAATTGGAATGGCAACACATTTCAAACAAAAATTAAGGCGATAATTACAATAACGTTTAACGACGTATTTTGATACGAGCAATAAAAATTTCATCAGCCGAACAATGTAACAGCGTGATACCCAAATGTTCTCTTTTTGCAAATCAAAACCAATTCGCCTTGTACCATAACAATGATAGCTTCGGTTAAATAGCGTCACTACTTTATCTGCATAAAGTCTTACTGATTTTTGTTTATTCAATTTACATTGGTAATAAGCATAATATCTTGATAATACGAAATATTGACATCGTTTTGTCGGGCTATAATGATGTCGGTTTGCGTTTAGGATAGTCATTTTCACCCCATTATCAGTGCGGCTTGCTTTAAAATATCGTTTTCTATGCGGCGCTTTTTTAAGCGCTTTGCGTAAACCCTTAAAAAAGTTGTATGATTTAGTGTAACCGCTCCGAATTGGACTTATTATAAAGACGGTTGGAGAAGCAAAAAACCATTCCAAGAGGCAATTGATTTAGCGCGAGAAAAATAATGTGTATAGAATTCTTTCATAGTGAAGTCATTAACTTTTTAAATTACCACTCTTTATTTACTTTAAAATTAGACGATAGAACAAATTTTTTATATGAAAATGGAATACTTGATGAGCAATCTATGGCTCTTTCTAAGAAACAGATTTACAACAATGATATTTTAGATAGTTATCAATTATCATCGTTAATTAGAAATAAATACTTAGAAAACAAAATAAAAGACATTACCGGTAATGATATAAAAATAATTGATCATCCAGATAGTGAAATTACTGGTGTTGCTTGTATCTCATGTCGATACCTTGTTTTCAAGGATTATGAAGATTCGATTTTTGAAATATGTCCAGTTTGTGATTGGCAAACAGACCAATTAAATGAAGATGGATATAGTAAATTAAATCAAAGTTATTTAACCTCTTATATAAGCACTTCTTTATACAAAGAAAAAGTACTGCAATATCAGGATGTCTATATAAGAAAATAGCATAAATTCTAAAATAAATGCGCCAGTCTGCACCACGAAGTATTATGCCCCTAAGGATGGTTGAGCATCGAATTCAAAGACTACTGTAACCGCTGCTGGCAACACAAACACTCCCCTGCGAGGTTAGCATCCCATCCTACTCACATCCTGACAGAGCGCATCTACCAGTACGACAACCTCGGCGGGTTAGTTAGCATAAAAACACAGCAGACATGATCCTCGCAAAAAATGGCAAATGAAATTGTAAAAAAGTGTCACATGTTATCTACTACTGGATCTGTTTTAGTTAGCCTAAAGCGTAGGGCTATTCTTGAAAGTGTAGAGTATTTATGATCCTATTTTTGATGTAATGGGTCGATACGAAATTAAATATTATTAAAAAATAAAACGATAGAAGCTGGCTCAATAATTAGATATGTGTAGGATCGTGATTTATAGCATCAGGTTTACTGGTGAATTTCACAATGAAATGTCGCAACAAACCTAACTGCATCCAAAGCAAACAAAGTGCCAACTACAGCTAGCGTTACCGCTATTTCTACGACCACCTTATCGAAAAACATCAGCTAGACAGTGCAGGCGACCTCTTGCAACGTTAAAAACAGAAAAATTGTTTTGAACAAAAATATCATTCCATCCAAAGTATTTTTATATGATATATGAATTAAAAATATTTGATTATCATAATAGCTATTGTTTCGAAGCTGAATCAGATCAGATTGCAAATTATGATTTTTGTTTTAGTGGTGGATCGGATTTTATTTCAGTTAAGCTTGCAAATCTGCTGTTAGGTTATAAAGGTTTTTTAAAAGATGTTAAATGCCTTGATGCCAATGCCATTATCAATGGTCAGAGCAATTCAGACTATAACGTCTTAAATATTCTTCATTCATTATCATATATAGGTATGCATAAGCCTGATAGTGAACCAATATTAAATTATTTGCCTAATAGATCAAAGAAGTTTCATAGAATTGTCTTTAAAAAAATATCAAAGAAAACTTTTATATGGCAAGATGTCAGGAAGCTCAAAAACATGTCGTTATTTCAGATAAGCTAAGGCAATTCTTTGTTGAAAATAATGTCAAAAGAATATATTTATAACGACTTTTGTTAGCATATGCCCTAGTCATTATTAGTTTTATGTATAATTGTAACTATCGCTAAAATAGTGCAGAAACAAGTAGCAAATTCTTCATGATAAAAATAAAAAGGGTTGTATGAAGTTATTATGTAATCATTGTAAAAAACAATTTATAACATCAGAAGAGCAAGACCATTTTATCTCGGTTTCTCGCCAAAAGAATATGAAATTCATTATGATAAAATGCCATTATTGCTCAATGAGTTATGACATTAATTCGATGCTATTAAATAAGCAGGAGGATAAACAAACTGCTGTTGTAAATGGATTAAAGTGCCCTAAAGAAACATGTGCAGGTATTGTTTCTTATATTGAAGATGTCCCCCCATTTTTTGGTTGTGGTCAATGTGGTAATGTGTGGTTTAAAAAAGAAGACTTATGTAACGACATTAAAAACATAATTGCTAAATACCCTTATAGAAAACAAGCATATAATATTGTGAATGATAAATACTTGCCTGCTTTAGATAGCGAAATTCCCTCATGCTATGATGATCAAGTAAACTTGGAACAATAAATCAATTTTAGACAGATAATAATGGTTAGTTTAGCTACCTAGTGACTGGGGAAACCAATATTGCAGTGCGGATTTTAATCGGTTAGTGTTAAAGCATTGATTTAACCAAAGCATACTCTATTACAGATCCCAAAGCTCCTAATAAGAAAAATCATCTCCTTGTTTATAATTTTAATTTAGGTAATTTTAAACTAAATGAAGTTGGAACTATTTTCACCCACGAGATATTATCAATGTTTAGTTATCATCCTAATTTAATAATGATTATTTGTATAATAAACTAAACCATCATTACTTCTAATAAAATGTTCCAATATCTTCATTGTATAATAGAGTATGTAATTGCCTCTTATCAACCTTACCGATAGCCGTTATAGGCATTTCATTTAGCTCAATGACTTTTTTCGGCATTTGATAACGAGCCACTTTACTACGCAGCCAAGTAAACAATGCTTCGTTAGATAAAACTTGGTTTTTTCCTAATATAATAAAAGCAACAAATCGTTGTCCAAATTCATCATCGTTGATGGGTATGACTGTGGCTTCTTCAATTGCTGGATGCTCTAGTAACTGTTGTTCAAGATCATAAGGATATGCATTTTCTCCTGCTGATACAATCATGTCATCTTTTCGACCTTGTAAATAAAAATATCCATGTTGATCTTTATACGCTAAATCACCTGTTGAGATCCATTTGTTAGCTTGTATCGACCATGCGCACTTAATCCATAATTCGCCTATTCCTTTAACTATTTCCTGCCCATCTTGCATTAATTTTATATGTAATCCGTTAATTGGGCGGCCAATACAACTGGGTTGTTTTTCTAAATCTTCAGGTGTGGCAATTGTACATATACCGGCCTCAGATGTACCATATAAATTAAATAGCATTGGCCCCAATTTATTTTGTGTTTCTTGAACAAGCGTTTCTGCTAAAGGTGAACCACCACTAATAATACATTTCAAACTTAGTAACTTGGTGTGATCATACTTAAGTAAACGACCTAGCATTAACGGAACTAAAGTAATAACCTCTATTTTATGTTTATCTAATAACTGACTAGCTTCTTGTGTTGTAAATTTTTTATGTAAAAAAATAGTAGAGCCGAGCAGTACAGCTATGCAAAATGTAGCAATACCAAACCCATGGTAAATTGGTGTTGCGATATAAATGCTTGAATACTGATTAAGTTTTAATTTTGTAAATAAAGCAGTAAAAGGAATGATAAATCCTTTAGCTTTTGTGCTGCGCCCCGCTATTTTAAAATTGCCTGTTGTGCCACTGGTTAATACAATGATTTTGGGAAAATGACACACTTTTCTTTTTTGTGTTGTTTTCATTAAACGACCATTTATTAATCGTTGAATAGAAGGAAAATTGTCGTGATAAGTTAATAGGTTATTTTCTTTCTGTAAAAATTTAATCTCTGGATCATGAATAATTAAGTCAAATGAATACGCTTCGTCTAGTTTTTTAAATTGTGTCGCAGACATCTGTGCATTTAATAAATAGATATCTGCGCCCAATACAGATAAAGCAAAGAGAGTGTGTGCTAAATAAATGTGGTTATAAGCCATCACTGCAATCTTCTGTTTAGCTTTAACACCATAAAAAGTAGCTAGTTGATCAGCTAAATGTTGTGATTGTTTATATAGGGTACAAAAATTAATATTATCTTTTTCATCTTGAAACGCAATTTTTTGTGGGTAAAACCGTTTGCTTATATAAAGCAACGTCATTAAATTGATGCCGACAACTTTTATTGCACAAATTAAATACCAAATTCCTCTAAAGGTTAATAAGTTACATTGATAGAGTATTTTTAAAGTCTTAATCATTTTTTATTCCGTAAATAATACTGTGTTATTTTTAACCATAATGGATATAATAAAACGGAAGTTAGTTGCGCCCATATACTCCACCAAGGCTTATAATATGTCTTACGGTTAATCAATAAGTTATTAATACGCATTGCAGCCTGTTCAGCGCGCATTGCTGGCGCTTGTTGATATGCTTTAGTTGGTGCTATCATTCTAGTCTTAACCAACGGCAAATAGGTGCTGGAAACGGTGATCTTGTTGATAGCAAGCTCACTACTGGCACAATTCAGCCATTGATCAAAAGCGGCTTTAGAAGCTTGATAAGCTGCCCAGTAGGGGGTTGGCGCTAATAATACATTAATTGCTGATACGTTAATAATTTGCCCTTTATTTTTTTGTAATTCAGGAATTAATGCTAAGCAAAGTTTCACTGGAGCAAAATAATTTAATTGCATTGTTCTTTGAAAATCATGGTATCTGTCTAATGATTGCATAATTGGACGACAGATAGATTTACCAGCATTATTAATAAAAATATCAATTGTAAATTGAGATAATATTTTTATAAACTCGTTAAGCTGTTGCTCATCGGATAAATTGACAGAAAAAACGTGCACCGTTGCTTTTTGACTGGTTATCTGTTGCTTTATCGTTTCTAGTTTTTCTGTTGTGCGCGCGACTAAAATGAGTCTACAATCAATGTCTGCTATCTGATAACAAAGCGCTTCACCGATACCAAAAGTAGCACCAGTAATCAACACGGTTTTATGATGTAATCGCTGGGTAAGGAGTGCTTTATTTACTTTTATAGGAGGAAATAGAATAAATTCCAAACATCGCTTTATCGCGTTCATTGTTTTTTTATTTTTCTCTTTAAACAATAAATACCGTGTAGAATAACATAGAATTTATTATTTATTACTCATAAATAGGCGACAGTCAAAACTGTAATTACCAGATTAGGTAGCAGTTTAAACTTAATCTAACAGACGCTAACGACTTATCAGAATTCATTTTAACAAAATGAGATCCTCGCCAAAAAATGAACCTATGTCACCTTTATGATATAACTAACAATCATAGGAGGACATTGTGGCCAAAAAATTTAGCGCACAAACTGGTGAAGTACCAATATATAAAGCAACATTTGTTACCATACCCATTATTGCTAGTCTGCCGTCACTTAGAAGTTAGCGTATCAGATTACTATACTTGGCTAAAACCTGAGCCTAAATCAACGGGGTTATTTGAGAATATCAAAGCACTTTATTGTTAACATAAATCCTGCTCAAGCACACCCAGCTTAGTACATGATATCAGGGACAAGGGCTAGGATATATCATAAAGAAAGATTAGCTGAGTATGATAAAAATCAGTCAGAAAAGGCATTGATTTTATTTGATTTTTTATTTTGTAACGCGATGAAAAATAATGGCATTACTCCTTTTGCTACAAGTCTATCATTATGATGTGCGGACTAATACATTAAGTATATTGATAAATATTTAGTTTGTCATTCACCCAAAATTCCTTATTTTGTCGTCAATTTCCTAAAGGAATATTATACCTAGTAGCCAATGAAACCAAATATTACAGTGCGGATTTTAAGCGATTAGTGTTACAGCATGGAATTAACTAAAGCATTATTCACCACCTATTATTTAAACGCTATACCAAATTTTTTGGCGAGGATCTGATTGGCTCACAGAAAAATTTAAGTGGCTATCGGCTTTGGTTTGGTTAAATGGTATAGAATCCTGAATAATTTTTACAAATAGATTCTAAAGTAAATATCCAAATCATAAATAATTTATGACAAAACATAATGTTTGCGTGAATTGATTTAAATAAAGTGTGCTTTTTTATAAAACAATTTTTGAAAAAAATATTGAATCTAGCACCATAACAGTATGAATATTCTTAATATGGATTATTATAATATTGAGTAAAAATTCGAGCATGTAGATATATATCAAATGCTTTGCCATACGGTAATGATGGCCAATGTCAAAACAATTGCAACGGTTTATCCTAAAGGATATTGTTAATGATTAATTTAATTATCTCCCCTGATTCTATTCGCGTATCAAAAAGTAAAATATCAACGCAAATATTCTCAAAAATATATTTTCAGATCGGGAACATTTTCTTTCCTGATGAACAATGGGATGATTTTACCGTAGTTATATTAAATTGGTGGTTAAAAGAAGCTTGTAAAATTCAGCAAAATAACATAACTCATTTTTACTTTATGGATGGACCTTTTTATTTTGAAGTTTTTTGTATTAATAAAATTTGTAAAATCAAATTTATAGATAATCGGTTTGATAAAAAAGAAGTCGTATATAGTGGTGAAATAGAATACACATCTTTACTGAATTTATTAAAGAAAAATGCAAATTTATTAATTCGAAGCTTACCTATGGATGCCGAAAAACTAAAAGATGTCATAGAATTAAAACAAAATTTAAAATTAATACAAACTCGATTCTGTAAATAAGTTTGTATTTTTGTCTATTTTTATATTTATCTTTGGTATCAACATATGCTTTTCTACTTTACGAAAATAATGTTATTGATTACGAAGATGAGATGTATCTAACATTGCAATTCAATAGATTGTCAATAATTGAGTGTGTCTTGATTTTTATCATTGGTTTAATGGAATACCCAAGTAGCTAAATATTAAGGTTAATACGATCGATAGCTTTACCATATTGGTAAAAAAATAAGATTTAAGCAATGATAATTGAGGCGTTCTCGATATTATAATTACAGTGAACACCTTATAATGTTTATTTTGATGCGGGCTATAAATGAAAATTAAACAACAAAAATTTGAAGTGAAATATTACTGGTCTCCAGATATCGGTGATCCTTGGCTGTGGCAGCCAGAAGATAATGCAGTTTTTTATTTATTAGAGATGAATATTGGTATTACTGGCGAAGATAATTCTGATATTTACTCAATCATTGTCGCAACTCCAGCAGGAGTACTCAATTTAAATAAGGACAGAATTCAACAGCCAAAACGATATAAAATTTTATTATTAAATCAATATGATTGGGATAAAGTTAGACAATCCATAGATGAAAAGCGGGCTTGTATAAAACCAGCTGATGGTACACCCGCTTTTGATAAGTTAGTGAGTGATTTTTATTGGGAATATGACGGTATGCCATAATCACCGCATTTTGTAATTGTGCATTTGCTGGTTAAAAGTGACGATTAATTTTATTACCAAATTGTGTAATCAATTAGCTGTAATAAAGTTGCTTATTGTACATAACCTGTTTGGGATAGGTATACGTCTACAACTAGCTAGCAAGAAAATGCCAGCCTATCGTCAATAATGCTTTTATTATTGATTAATTCAAAGGATAGCAAAATGCCTTCATAATTAATGCCAAGGACAATTAATTGTTCATCGACTTTATAGTAGTAACGCATATGATCTTCATAAAGATGATCTTTAAGAATATAATTATGATTAAAGGTATCGGTTAAAATAAACGGGGATCCTAATTTAAACTCAAAGCCCAAGAAATTCAAAATTTGATTGGCTTTATCAAGTAAGAATATATTATCTATCACTTCATCAATTAATAAAACTTCAATATTATCGGCAATATAAAAAAACATAATTTGATAACCACAAATATCTGCTGTTCCTAGAATATCGGCATAGGCAAAATCTTTAATGGTATTATGTTGATCTGAATTAAAAAAATAATTGATATCAAGCGAGCTAAATTTATTTTTATTATACATATCCCAAACCTAAATTTTGTACAACCACATAACAATTTGGGGGGAGTAAAATTCGCTATGTGGTTGTAAATGAAGATTTTGATAATGAAGCGCAAACACTTCATCACCGCTCTACATTGGCACGCCAATTCATTATTAACGGATTGATGTTAAATTAGCTATGGCTTTGGTACAAGGTATCTAAAATAGAGCGTAATTGTTTGGCGTCTAATTGACCCGGTGCCGAAGCATGTTTGGCAGCGCCAAAGGTCATTGCTGAGCCAAATGTCGCACCAGCAATACGGCTCACCACACCCAGCCCAGCCATAGACATGGTAATAATGGGGGTAGTTGCGTATTGTTGGTTCATTTCGGTGGTTGCTGCAAGTAGTGTCAATACATCATCTGTTGTTTGTGGCATGACGGCAATTTTAGGAATGTCAGCACCCAGTTCCTGCATTTTCCTTAATCGGTAGATAATATCACTTTTGGATGGTGTTTTTTCAAAATCATGGTTTGATGCTACAACAAATACCTGATTTCTGTGTGCAACGGCAATAATATCTTTTACATCATCATCACCAATAAATAGCTCAACATCAATAAGGTCAATAAGCCCACTACACGCCATTTCTTTATTCAACTGAATATAAGATGTGAGTGGCCAAGGTTTAACCCCCCCTTCATTTGCGGTTCTAAACGTAAATAAAATCGGTTTATTGGGCAGTAAATCGGCTATGCTTTTAGCTGCTTGTTTTACGGCATTGATATTGTCAACTTGAGTAAAGTGATCAACACGCCACTCTAAAACGTCAAAATCAATAGATTGTAAAAACTTAACTTCATCAATTAATTCTGCTTGAGTCTTACCCACAATAGGCACAATAATTTTAGGCGCACCCAAACCGATCTCAAGTTCTTTTATGGTAATTGTTTTCATTTCATATTCCATTAGCTAGCAATTGCATTAATAGATGGTGATTTTATAACGCTTAACAATATTTATCACTGATTATCCATCATGAATAAAATCGTTAAAAAATTAGATTATTCATTAATCATTAAAACCCATTTGTTCTTTCACATATTCAATCGGTGCATCTTCACCCGTCCAAATTTTTATTTGAGCAGCACCTTGCCATAGCATCATGCCAATACCGTTTAATGTTCGGCAACCTTGTTGCTCCGCCATTTCTAATAGCTTGGTTTTTCGTGGGCTGTAAATGCAGTCGGTAACAATAAGATCAGGTCTTAACATCGTGGCATCAGTAATTAAGCTTTGCCCCTCTAACGGCTTCATCCCAACACCTGTTGCATTACAAAGCACAACACTATCTGCAATCTCTTTGCGTAATTGATCTTTATCGGCGAGATCGATAACACGCACATGGCATTGACTCGTTTGATTCAATTTTTTCGCAATGGCTTCTATCTTTGTATAGCATTCATCTTTTTGATTAAAGATGGTGATTGCTTTTACTCCATCAAGTGCTGCTTGCACAACAATGGCGGTTGCCGCACCGCCCGCTCCGAGAATGGTTATTTTTTTGCCTATCACATCAATATTGGCTTCTTTAAGCATACGCATGTAGCCCATTCCGTCTGTGTTATAGCCAGTTAACACACCATTATCATTGGAAATAGTATTACACGCGCCACTTAGTTCAACGGCCGGCGTTAACTTATCAAGGTACTGGCAGACAAGCTGCTTATTGGGCATTGATACCGCACTGCCACGCAAACCTAATGCCCTAAGCCCTTTAATTGCATCAGCAAGTTTTTCTTGATCAACTTCAAATGCTAAATAAACATAGGGAACATTCAATTTTGAATAAATCGTATTTTGCATTTGCGGGGATAAACTATGGCGAATAGGGTAGGCCATTAAACCGATTAGTAAAAAATGTCCGTCGATATTATTTCTCATTAACAACGCTCCACAATAACTTGACTTTAATATAAAAGCTTTTATGCTTAAAATTACTTCAGTAACACGAATTTGGTTTTGTCTATTGCAAAAGAGTGAGTATACACTATCAATTGCACTTTCAATACCTATCGCCTACAATAATAAGCTTTGCTTCTTAACTAAGAATCTATCTTATGAATACAATGCTTGATTTGTTCCCGTCAATAAATGCAGTTGTGGTTGCAGTAATTTGTATGTTAATTTTATCGCTTTGCCGTGTCCATGTTGTTATTAGCTTAATCATTGGGGCATTTGTTGGCGGTTTATTTAGCCATTTATCGTTAAAAGAAACCATTGATGCCTTTAACACAGGTATCAGCAATGGGGCAAATATTGCACTTTCTTATGCCATGCTAGGTGCATTTGCTGTGGCGATATCAAAATCTGGCTTACCAGAATTATTGGCAGATAAAGCGATTAAACAGCTGACATCAAGCGATGCTAAAAAACGTATCAAATGGATTTTGATTGTTATTATTGGGCTAGTAAGTATTTCCTCTCAAAATATAATTCCGATTCATATCGCCTTTATACCTCTTTTAATTCCGCCCCTATTATATGTTATGTCACGGCTACAGCTTGATAGAAGAATGATTGCGTGTATTATGACATTTGGATTAATTACTCCTTATATGTTTTTACCAGTTGGATTTGGCAATATCTTTTTGCATCAAATCTTATTAAAAAATATTACCGCATCTGGCATGGATGTAAGCCATGTTAATGTAATGCATGCCATGGCTATTCCTGCGTTAGGCATGTTTGTTGGCTTATTATGGGCTATCTTTGTTAGTTATCGTAAACCAAGAGAATATAAAATTATTCGTAGCGAAGCGAATCAAGGTGCTGTAAAAGAGGTGAATAAGCATTCACTTATTGTTTCATTATTGGCAATTGCGTTATCTTTTTCCGTTCAACTTTATACCGGCTCAATGATTTTAGGTGCCTTAATTGGTTTTATTTGCTTTATTGTATCGGGATCGATTAAATGGGGCGAAGCGGATGGTGTTTTTACTGACGGCATCAAAATGATGGCAATGATCGGCTTTGTGATGATTTCAGCGCAAGGATTTGCCGAAGTATTAAAACAAACGCATGAAATTGAACCGCTTGTTATTAATAGTGCAGCTTTATTTGCAGGAAATAAAGTGATTGCTGCCTTTGTAATGATGCTAATTGGCTTGGTTATTACATTAGGGATTGGCTCTTCATTTTCAACCGTCCCAATCATTGCAGCTGTTTATGTGCCACTTTGTGTACAACTTGGTTTTTCACCGATTGCCACGGTATGTTTAATTGGCGCATCGGGTGCGATTGGTGATGCAGGATCACCACCATCAGATACTATTTTAGCGACATCGTCTGGATTAAATAGTGATGGGCAACATGACCATATTCGAGATAGTGTTATCCCAACATTTACCCATTTTAATATTCCGTTATTTATTGCTGGTTGGATTGGATCTTTAATTTTATAAACTAATCACAATAGATAAATTAAGGTTGTCATGATTTATGAATAAAAAATTACACCAAAATATACGAGCTGTTTGTGCGCAAGCTATTTTTAATGTATTAGAAGAAGGGCAATCATTAAGTGCCACACTGACTGCTTTGCATCACAAAATAGCGGATAAAGATCGAGCATTAGTGCAAGAAATGTGTTTTGGTGTGATGCGAGTATTACCCGAGCTCAATTTTTATATCCATACCTTAATGAGTAAGGTTTTGACAGGTAAAAATAGGGTTTTGCACTATTTATTGTTAGTGGGTATTTACCAGATCCTTTATACACGTATTCCCGAACATGCCGCTGTTGGTGAAACAGTTGATGCAGTAAATACTTTGCAAAAGGCGCCATTAAAAGGATTAGTTAATGGCGTGTTACGTGAGTTTTTGCGTCAGCAAGCATCATTACAACAAAAATTTATGCAAGATGATAAGCAACAAAATAGCCGAACATTACACCCAAGTTGGTTATTGACTCGTATAAAGCAAGCTTACCCACAGCAGTGGCAAACAATTATTGATGCGAATAACCAAAAACCGCCAATGTGGTTGCGGGTTAACCAAAACCAATATTCAATTCAAGAATATCAAAAACTGTTAGCAAAACAGCATATTGAGTCAGAACCACATGATCAATTACCTTGTGCATTGCGGTTATTATCGCCCGTCAATGTTGCTAAATTACCCCATTTTGATGACGGTGCAGTGACAGTACAAGACTTGTCTGCTCAGTATGCTGCTTATTTATTAGCACCACAAAATGGTGAGCAAATTCTGGATCTTTGTGCGGCACCTGGTGGTAAAACCACGCATATTTTAGAGGTAGCGCCAAAGGCACAAGTGTTAGCTGTGGATGTGGATGCAAACCGAGCCAAACGTATTGATGAAAATTTAACTCGTTTGAAACAGCATGCTGACGTCAAAGTTGGCGATGGCTTAACGCCAGAGCTGTGGTGTGAGGGGCGTTCGTTTGACCGTATTTTATTGGATGCACCTTGCTCCGCAACAGGCGTTATCCGCCGTCATCCAGATATAAAATGGTTACGCCGAGATAATGATATTGCCCAATTAACTGAGCTACAACATGCAATCTTAACTAATATTTGGTCTTATTTAAAAATTGGTGGTACTTTAGTTTATGCCACTTGTTCAATTCTACCAGACGAAAATAAATTACAAATTGAGCGTTTTTTACAAGAAAACACCAGCGCCAAATTACAAGGTGAACTTAAACAATTTTTACCTATTGAAAATGGTGGTGATGGTTTTTTTTATGCGGTTTTAAAAAAGCATAGTTAATACAACATAAAATATGATGATTTATCAATTATTATAAATCATCATATTGATTTTTATTGGTTATATTTATTTATGATTTCAACTAACTGTTGCCCATGTTGTCGTGCTTTTGTTTTTATTTTAGCTTGCATTTCTTCAATCTCTGGTGAAATACCATATAAAAGTATTGGTGGCAGATATTCCATTTGCGTATATAAAGTTGATACTTTGACGGGCTCTAATAAATTATCCATTAAATCGTTGTGATATTTTTTATAATTTTGTTCTTGTTGTCCTATGGTTAAACTTGGTAATAGTTTTTTACCTTTTAATTTATCGCCTTTGGAGCCATAAGCAAATTGGTAAGTAAATACTTCATCAAACCATATTTTTAATATTGCCGGCATGTTAAACCAATACATTGGATATTGTAAAACGATAAGGTCATGTCTGAGTAATGCGGCTTGCTCCTCTTGTACATTGATTTGATAGTTTGGATAAAGCTTGTGAATATTGCGAATTTCAATATCCTCAACTTTATCTTGTAATGTTTCGATAATTGTTTTATTGGCGATAGACTGTTTAATATTGGGGTGACCTAAAATAATTAATGTCATAATGATACTTTTTTCCTTTTTTGCTGTTAAAATGATAGTTACTCTAATTAGTTTATTTGTAAATAAACTTATAGCAATATCTATCAAACTTGATAGTTAGGTGAATTAATGCAAATAGATGAACAAAGACCATTAAAACGTTATAACAATAAAACTTATTATTGCCCTATTAGTTTGGCAATGGATTTAGTTGGTGGAAAATGGAAAGGGGTAATACTTTATTATTTGCTTTTTGGTGAAAAAAGATTCAGCGAATTGAAAACCATTATTCCTCATATTACCGATATGACATTAAGTATACAACTTAAAAAATTAGAGGAAGATGGGTTAATTACTCGACACGTTTTTGGTGATAAACCCCCTTTAAAAGTTTTCTATAAATTAACGCCATTTGGCGAAAAATTAGGGCCTGTATTAGAGCAACTTTGTTCATGGGCGTTGAATATTTAAGATTGATATAAGCATTGAGGTGGAATGATTAAAGGCAACCTACGGATTTATCTATTTTGTTAAAAAAGTTTCAGATAACTATGTGTTTAAGTATAAAAAACTAAAAAAATCACACAATCCTAATTTGGACAATCTTTAACAGTTATGGTAAATTTTGAGCCCGTTTTATGTTAGGAAGACTTTCTGATATGGCTTACACCCTCACCTATAATGATTTACCTGAAAATATCCAACGCTGGCAAGGTTTGCCACTTTCATTAAATGGCTGCGAAGTGGTGCCTTTAGATTATAATGCAGGTAAAACAGGTTGGATTATTTATGGCAAAAAGCTAAATAAAACAGTATTGTCAAAATTCCAAAATCAACTTGCTATGCCAATGGTAATTGTTTCATCTTGGAAAATAAAAACTTATCAGATTGTTCGTATTGCTGGAGTTATGCCTAAAAAAGCCAAGGCTATTTCATTAACATTAGGCATCGATGTATCGCCAATTGACAATTTACCTACACTCCATTCACCAGGATTATTGGTTATGGATATGGATTCAACGGCAATCAAAATTGAATGCATAGATGAGCTGGCTAAATTATATGGTGTAGGTCAGCAAGTTGCGGCTGTGACTGAACAAGCAATGCATGGTGAGCTTGATTTTGCAACCAGTTTACGAAATCGGGTGGCAACTTTAAAAGGAGCGCATCAAGATCTTTTACAACAAGTAAAAGATAACTTACCGCTTACTCCTGGATTGACCTATTTAGTCAAAGAATTGCATAAAAAAAATTGGCATGTTGCTATTGCGTCAGGAGGATTTACCTATTTTGCTGATCATCTAAAGCAGAAACTAAAATTAGCGGATGTTTATGCCAACGAATTAGAAGTCAAACATAATAAATTAACGGGTAAAGTAATTGGTCAAATTGTCGATGCAAAGTATAAAGCGCGAACTTTACAACAATTAGCGACATCACTTGATATACCTATTGAGCAAACGGTGGCTATTGGTGATGGCGCCAATGATTTAATGATGCTACGTATTGCGGGTTTAGGCGTTGCCTATCATGGAAAGCCTAAAGTAGTTGAAAAAGCTAAAATTAGCATTAATTATGCAGATTTAACTGGATTATGGTGTATTTTATCAACCAGTTTATTAAGCGAAGGTTAGGAGATTAAATTGGCAAAAACCGTTAAACGTGCTTATGTTTGTAATGATTGTGGAGCAGATTATCCTCGTTGGCAAGGCCAGTGCAGTGCTTGTCATGCTTGGAATACCATTACTGAAGTTAGACTAGCAAGTACTTCAACGCGCAATGATCGATTAACGGGTTACGCAGGTAGCGGCGTTGGTCAAACAAAAATTCAAAAATTATCCGAAATCAGTTTAGAAGCGCTACCAAGATTTTCAACTGGTTTTTCCGAATTTGATCGTGTGCTTGGTGGGGGCGTTGTACCAGGTAGTGCGATTTTAATTGGCGGTAATCCTGGGGCAGGTAAAAGTACCTTATTACTACAAACCATGAGTAAGCTCTCATCACAAATGAATACGCTTTATGTGACGGGTGAAGAATCGCTTCAGCAAGTGGCCATGCGTGCACACCGATTAGGTTTACCTGCTGATAATCTCAATATGTTATCAGAAACCAGTATAGAACAAATTTGCTTATTGGCTGAGCAGTCGCAACCTAAATTAATGGTGATTGACTCTATACAAGTGATGCATCTTGCTGATATTCAATCCTCACCGGGGAGTGTTGCGCAGGTTCGAGAAACCGCCGCTTATTTAACGCGCTTTGCAAAAACAAAAGGTATTGCCATTATTATGGTTGGGCATGTGACGAAAGATGGCTCGCTAGCAGGGCCTAAAGTGCTTGAGCACTGCATTGACTGTTCCGTTTTATTAGATGGTGATGCTGATTCTCGTTTTAGAACATTGCGTAGCCATAAAAATCGGTTTGGGGCGGTAAATGAGTTAGGTGTGTTTGCGATGACCGAGCAAGGGCTTAAAGAAGTCAGCAATCCATCCGCCATCTTTTTAAGTCGTGGTGAGGAAATGCTGCCCGGCAGTTCGGTTATGGTATTGTGGGAAGGCACTCGCCCATTGCTGGTCGAAATCCAAGCATTGGTTGATCACTCGATGTATGGCAACCCAAGGCGTGTGACAGTAGGCCTTGATCAAAATAGGCTGGCATTATTGCTTGCAGTGTTACACAGGCATGGTGGATTACAAATGGCCGATCAAGATATTTTTGTGAATGTTGTTGGCGGCGTTAAAGTCACTGAAACTAGCGCTGATTTGGCATTGATTGCCGCATTAGTATCAAGTTTTCGTAATCGCCCATTACCACAAGATGTCGTTATTTTTGGCGAGATAGGTCTTGGTGGTGAAATTCGCCCCGTACCAAGTGGGCAAGAGCGTATTTCTGAAGCGGCTAAGCATGGCTTTAAAAAAGCGATTGTGCCTATAGCCAATATGCCTAAGAAGAAGCCCGAAAATATGCAGATTTTTGCCGTGAAAAAAGTGTCTGAAGCGCTAGATATTTTAGGTGATTTTTAAAAGCGATATAAATGATTAATAAAAAATTAACTATCAATCGATTAAATCACTCCGCCGATAATCGTATCGGCGGCAAGATAACATTTACACGCGATTAAATTACTCGCTAATATTCTTGTTAATAACAAATTTCATAACAAGGTTGATAGGCGCTTCCTCCTGGTAATTTCATTCGATCTTGTTTAATAAAACTACGTAATAAATTATCGAGTTGCTTCATGATTTCGGGATCACCTTGCAATTTGTATCGGCCATGCTTAGCAATTTCCTTCATACCGAATTCTTTTACATTACCCGCTACAATTCCCGAAAATGCTCGGCGTAAATCGGCTGCTAATAATTCAACAGGTTGATTTCGATGAAGATTTAATGAAGCCATATTGGCATGGGTTGGCTCAAAAGGGTGTTGTAGTGGTTCATCAATTTTTAGTAGCCAGTTAAATCCATAAGCATCACCTGTTTTTAAACGAGAAGATTTAACATGCTTAACACCATCTTTCATAATACGAGCCACTTGTTCAGGTGAGTCGATCACGATTTGGTATAATTTCGTTGCCTCATCACCTAATGTACTACGAATAAAATTATCAATAGCAGTAAAATACTCCTCACACTCTTTAGGCCCCGTTAATATCAGCGGTAATGTTTGATGTTTATTGGCTGGATTTAATAAAATACCAAGAATATAAAGTAACTCTTCGGCTGTTCCTGGGCCTCCAGGAAATATGATAATACCATGCGCCATACGTACAAAAGCTTCAAGGCGTTTTTCGATATCAGGCATAATAATCAGTTCATTTACTAATGCATTAGGTGGCTCGGCTGCAATAATTGAAGGTTCAGTCATGCCAATAAAGCGACTTTCTTTATAACGTTGCTGAGCATGACCAACCGCTGCGCCTTTCATCGGGGCTTCCATCACACCCGGCCCACAACCAGTACAAATGTTCAGCTCGCGCAAACCCAGTTGCATACCGACTTGTCGTGCATAATAGTATTCATTTTCGTTAATTGAATGCCCACCCCAACAGACAACCAGATTAGGCTCTTCACCCACATGTAGCGCATTGGCATTGCGCAAAATTGAGAAAACAAGGTTTGTGATATAAAACGAATGATCTCTTTCAAATTTGATATTAGAGATAAGTTCTTTAATGGCACTGATTTGGCTATTTAAAAAAAGAATATCGCGCAGCACGGCAAAAAGGTTTGCTTGGATTGAACGAATAATTCGCCCATCAACAAAGGCACTTTCAGGTGCATTAATGAGCTCTAATTTTACGCCACGTTCTTTACTAATGACATTAATTTCAAAAGACTTAAATCTATCTAGCAAATCTTTAGTATTATCGGTTTTACTACCTGCATTGAGTGTTGCTAGCGAACAGTTTCTATATAATTGATAAAGCTCACTATTGGCAGATTTTTTTAGAATATCGACTTCAGCTTGAGCAAGCAAATCCATTGATCCTAAAGGGCTAATATGGGTTATCATCACAACCTCCATTTGATGGTATTATCGATAAGGTGGCTATTATATACTCAAACTGATTGAATAAGTAAAGGGGATAAATTGGATAAAATCAAATAACCGCATTATTTTGCTAGACATTGTTTTAACTATAGGATTTCTGTATTTTTATTCTTTTCGGTTGGTAATAATACGAAAATTGGGTATCGTTCTTTCCTAGAAAGGTGATTATAATGGATAGCAATCGCCTTTCTACTTTCTTCACTTTACCAAGTTTAAAATTTAATCTAAAAAAGTTAAAATAAAAAATTAAATAAAATCAATAACTTTTCTGACTGATTTTTAAGTGGAAATAGGTTAATAAAAATCAACTTGTTCATAGTCAAAAAATAATGCCTATGTTAGACTGAGCCAAACTCTGAAGCTCTTTTACCTAAGTGATTTTTCATAAGGTGAATTAGCCGCGGTATAGCGCAGAAATGGCTATGCTTCCCGATTTGGATAAGGTGTTTAATGTATATATGCAATTAGTTGATTATTATCAGCGTCGATTTCAATATCTGCGTTTGTCGATTACTGAGCTGTGTAATTTCCAGTGTCAATATTGTTTACCTTATGGTTATCAATCCAAGAAAGGACATAATTTTTTGTCACTCAGTGAAATTGATCATGTTGTGGCAACATTTACTGAACTTGGGGTAAGCAAAATTCGCTTAACGGGTGGCGAGCCGACTTTACGTCGTGATTTTGTGGATATTTTGTCGCTCATTTCTTCTTACTCTAGTGTTAAAGAGCTGGCCATTACCACTAATGGCTCACGTTTATTAAAAAATATTCATCACTGGCATCAAGCAGGTTTAAATGCAATTAATATTAGTATTGATAGCTTTTCTCCGCATTTATTTAAATTAATTACGGGTCAAGATAAACTTAAAGAATTAATGCAATGTGTCGAAAAATCGTTAGAAGTAGGTATTAAAAAAGTCAAAATTAATACGGTGTTAATGAAAAGCATGAACGATAATTTAGATGATTATTTGTCATGGATTAAAGATAAACCCGTAGAATTACGTTTTATTGAACTTATGGAAACAGGTGAAAGTAGCGATATATTTAATCGTTATCACTTGTCTGGTCATGTTATTGAGGCACAGTTAATTGCACAGGGTTGGCAGTTGCAACTCAAAAATCCACTATCAGGCCCAGCTAAAGTTTATGCTCATAGCGATTATCAAGGTAAAATTGGGCTAATTATGCCGTATTCAAAAGATTTTTGTAAAAGTTGTAATCGGTTGCGTGTATCATCAATTGGTAAATTGCATTATTGCTTATTTGGTGAGGCCGCGGTTGATTTGCGTGATTTACTTCAAAATTCAGCGCAAAAACAACAACTTATAACACGCATCTTTGCTTCGTTAAAAATAAAACCAGAAAAGCATTTATTACATGTGCATAATGTCGGTATGGCTGGTAATTTATCTTATATTGGTGGGTAACTGGGTATTTTGTTTGGGTATTTTCGCAATTTGCCAATGCTGTATTGCCCAATCTAAAAGTTGCTGTTGTGTGGCATCTTGCCAGTCTTTTGGTAGGCATTGCCCTAAAAATTGCAGAGCGAGCGCCGTTAATGATTTGCTATTATTTAGCTCAATGGGCTTTGCATGGTTTTGTTTAGAAAGCTTATTGCCGTTGTTATCTAGTGCTAGTGGTAAATGGCAATAGCTTGGCAGAGAAAAGCCAAAAAGCTTATAGAGTGAAATTTGTTTAGCGGTAACAGGTAAAAGATCGGCTCCGCGCACAATTTCGGTAATTCCTTGTTTATGATCATCTAACACTACCACTAAGTTATATGCAAATAGACCATCTTTACGGTGAATAATGAAATCTTCTTGTGCACTAGCTGTTTCTACTGTTTGCAAGCCACGAATTTTATCTGTAAATTCAGAAATAGGGTGGTTTTGTTTTAGGCGAATAGCCAACTGAGATTGGTTAATCTTTAAATGCCTATGGCGACAATAACCGTCATAATGCCCGTTAGGCAATTTCTGTATCCGTTGCCTTGTACAATCACAATAATAGGCTTGCTGATGACTCAATAGCGATTGTAATACTGCTTGATAACGTTCGTGGCAAGCCGATTGATATAATACGTTATCATCCCAATATAAATGAAATGTTTCTAAAGTCTTTAAAATGAGAGATGATGCGCCTTTAACTTCTCGTGGTGGGTCGATATCTTCAATACGAACTAGCCATTTGCCATGGCAAGATTTAGCCTGTAAATAGCTACCAAGCGCTGTCACCAATGAACCAAAATGTAATGGTCCTGATGGTGACGGGGCAAAACGACCAATATAACGCTTAGGCATATCGGGTTGAATGGCGGTGGTAATTAATAACGTAGCAATTACTTGCCCATTTGTTTTTCGCGAAGTTCTGCAAGTGTTTTACAATCGATACATAAATCGGCCGTTGGTCTTGCTTCTAGGCGGCGAATCCCGATTTCCACACCACATGATTCACAATAACCGAAATCATCTATTTCGATTTTCTTTAATGTTTTTTCAATTTTTTTGATGAGCCTTCTTTCTCTGTCACGTGCACGTAGTTCAAGACTGAACTCTTCTTCTTGCGTTGCTCGGTCAGCAGGATCTGGAAAGTTCGCCGCTTCGTCTTGCATGTGCGAAACGGTTTTACCCATTTCATCTTTTAGTTGTGCAAGCCAAGCTTCTAAAATAAGCTTAAAATGTTTCAATTGCTTAGGATTCATGTACTCCTCACCTTTTGCCTCTTTATAAGGCTCAAGCCCAGCAACTGAAAGCAGGCTAAGTGAAGATGTGTTTGCTTTTTGTTCTTTTTTCACAGCAATCCCCTTAAGTGCAGATTATTTAAAAGCGCTAAACTATAGCAATAATTCAGCCTTTGGCAAATTTTTTTTATCATTTTTTTGCTTAAAACTAAATAAAATAATACAACTATATGTTATTAATTAAGATAATTACTTATCCCATTTCGTTAGTTCATTTTTAGGGCATCGAGTTACTAAGTCATATAATTTATCGTTATCGGGTAGAATCAGTTCTGGGCTGATGTCAAATAGTGGATAGAGTACAAATTCTCTATTTTTCATATGGTAATGAGGGATAGTTAGCCTTTCACTGTTAATGACTAAATCATCATAAAGCAAAATATCTAAATCTAAGGTTCTTGCTCCCCAGCGGTTGTCTTTACGCACACGACCTTGCGCTTTTTCAATTGTTTGTAGCTCGTCAAGTAGTTCAATAGGGGATAAATTCGTTGTCAGTTTTATTACTGCATTCAGATAGTCATTCTGATTTTGTGGTCCAAGAGGTTTGCTTCGATAAAAAGGTGAAATATCCGCTATTTTTGTGTTTGGCAACTGTTTTAATGCAACAATTGCACGATTGGCTTGTGCTAATGGATCTTCAAGGTTGCTGCCTAAAGCAATATAACAAGTTGACATAGTTGCGCTAATTTTCGATTTCAATTGAATGAGGCTATTTTAGCATATAATGTAATAGGCAAACATGATTATATAAATAGATTAATACTTATTGTTTCTGGCTTCGAGTTATTAAAATTTAATCATATCATCTTTAGCTTATTATTTATTGTTCACTATTTTACTTGTGGTAAAGTAAACCCAATTATCAAATCGCTATTGCATTTATTGAGAATGAAAATGAATTTAGGGCAACAATTAAGTTTTTTAATAAAAAACACACCAATAATTCGTGATCCCCAAGTTATTAATTGTGCGATTAATGGGGTAACAGATTATTTTGCTTGTAGTTTGCAAGCTTGCCATGAAGATGACGTTCAGAAATTGCTAGCGTGGATAGCAGATGAGGGGGGAAATGCTAGAGCGTGGTTAATCGGCCAAAAGAAGTTAGTTACCGCAAGGCAAGCAGCACTTTTTAATGGCTTTCAAGCGCATTGTTTAGATTATGATGATGTACATTCAGATGTTCGAGGGCATCCTTCATCGGTCATTTTGTCGGCACTTATTGCCAGCGTTCGATTAGATAATGTTAAGCAAAAGATTGATGGGCGGCGTTTTTTGACTGCTTATGTTATTGGTGTTGAGGTGATGGCTCGCTTAGGTAAAAGCGTTAATCCTGAGCATTACGAAAAAGGTTGGCATGCAACCATTACTTTGGGGGGGATCGCGGCAACGGCTGCGATTTGTTACCTTTATGATGAACTGTTTTTATCGCAAGCTTTAGCTTTGTCAGCAACTCAAGCTTCGGGGATGCGTTTGTTAATGGGCACGCCAATTAAGTTTTTGCATGCAGGCTTAGCCGCTCAACATGCCATTCAGTCCGTTGAATGGTTAAGAGCTGGCATAGATGCCGATCAGAATTTTTTAGACGATAAATTAGGTTTTTTGGCTATTTATGGGCAAGGTAATACACATTTTGATTTAAGCCATTGGGGGGATGTTTGGAAGATTGTTGAACCTGGGTTATGGTTTAAAAATTATTCTTATTGTTCAGCGGCGGCTTATGTTGCCGATGCGGGTCAATTATTATATAAAGATCCTGATTTTGATCTTGATAATGTTAGTGATATTACGATTTATTTTGTGCCATCAAATAGCGATGCAGCATTGATATATAAAATACCTTCATTAGCGCAACAAGGGCGTTTTTCGGCTGAATATATTTTGGCTTTAACCTTGTTAGGATTACCGCTAAGTTTCGAGCAGTTTTCTTCAAAACCTATTCCTTATGAAATCAAACAGTTGATGCAAAAGATGACGCGCAGTTATCAAATACAGCTTGCGCCACATCCTGATGCTTATAATGGACGTTATGTGATTATTGATATTGGTCTCAAAAACGGTAAAAAAATAAGCCAACGTGTTGATATTCCTAAAGGCTCACCTAAAAATCCATATAGCCAGAGTGAGATGTCGTTAAAGTTACTTTCCGCAGTTAAAGATAAATCGAAAACAGCACGGTTATTAACAGATATTCAGCAACTGGCAACAGGTTTGGATCTTCGCCAATTTTTATTATCTTATTCTTTTACGCTTTAATTTTCATATGTTAATCAGCAAGGCAATTTAATCACTAGTACAATTTAATCATCAATACAATGAGTTAAAGTCGTTGTGGCTATTGTTCAAATTTCGAAGTCAATTTCATCTGTTAGCTGGCGTAAAAAACGTTGTGTAATTTTATGTTGTGGGTTGTCTATGACTGATTTTGCTGGTCCTTCTTCCACAATCACGCCATCAGCCATAAAGATAACGCGGTCTGCAACGTACTTGGCAAATTCCATTTCGTGCGTCACGATAATCATAGAGGTTCGTTCTTTTGCCAGCTGTAGCATGACTTGTAAAACTTCGTGTACTCGTTCAGGATCGAGCGCAGAAGTGGGCTCATCAAATAATAGTACTTTGGGTTTGACTGCCAGTGCTCTTGCAATCGCGATGCGCTGTTGCTGGCCACCAGATAAGGTAATGGGATATTGTTTGGCATAAGGTAACATACCAACGCGCTTTAATAATGATAAGCCGAGTTTTTCCACTTCTTTTTTATCTATCTTTTGCCCAACAATAAGCGGGTAGGTAATATTTTCTAACGCTGTTTTATTTTTAAATAAATTGTAGTGTTGAAAGACCATTGCTGATTGTTTGCGTAAATTGGCTTCTTCTTTATGACTATAATGTTTCGCATCAAGCCTTGCTGAGCCAATTTGAATTGTGCCATTATTCGGTTTTTCTAATAAATTTAAACAACGTAATAAGGTGGATTTGCCAGATCCTGAAGGACCAATAATCGCAACTACTTCACCTTGCTTGATATTTAAGTTGATTTCTTTTAAAACTTCATTATTAGCAAAACGTTTAGATAAATGCGATACTGTAATCATAACATTCTCCTTAACGATGATATGGCGCAGAAAGTTTTTGTTCTAACTGTTTTTGTATCCATGAATAAATAACAACAGTAAGCCAGTAAATAATGCCAACAGCTAAATAGGTTTCAAAGTAGAGAAAAGAATTAGCGGTTAACATTTTTCCTGCTGCTAATAGCTCTTGAACGCCAACAAAAAAGGCGACAGAGGAATCTTTAAGTAATGATATAAACATGTTTCCTGTGTTTGGTAAGGCATTAATCATGGCTTGCGGAAGAATAATGCCTCTGTAGACTTGCATTTTACTTAACCCAACCGTTAGCCCCGCTTCTTTCTGCCCGTGATCAACTGACTCTAAGCTTGCTCTAAAAATTTCGGCTAAATAGGATGAGTACTTTAAGCTGAAACAGATAATTGCAGCGGTAGTTGCGCCCATTTGTTTTAAAATAGGAAAAATTTGCGGTAGACCATAATAAATAATAAAGAGTAAAACAACAGATGGTATGCCACGAAACAGTGAAATAAATAGTGCAAAAATAGAATCGATAATGATTATTTTGTTGTTGCGTAATAGCGCAATGGCTAGCCCTAATATAATGGCAATCGTAATCGATACAATGGTAATAAAAAGTGTAACGGGCAGATAAGGTAAGATCTGCGGAAATACACTTAAGAAATAATTTACATTAAAATTCATGATGTAATATCTTCACCAAAATATTTAATTGAAAGATTTTTCAATGTACCATTGGCACGTAGCTTTTCGATGGCTTGATTGAATTTTTCACGTAGCGCTTGACCTTTTTCGTCTTTACTAAATGGGAAAGCAACCTGCTCAATAGTAATTGGCTCTCCAACTAATTTGAACGGTAGATTTTTACGTTTAATTTCAGCAAGTAAAATAGGTTTAGAATTGACATAACCATCAACCCGTTGGTATTCCGTATCATACATTGCGCCATCACGGGTTTCGTAGGTTTTGATAGTTACGTTGTTATTAGGGAAAGCTTTTTTTAGGTTATTAATATGATTCGATCCTAGCACACCAGCAATAGTTTTATTTTTAAAATCAGATAGCTTATTAATATCTTTGTTATCTTTATGGGTTACAATCTGGCTACCGTAAAAGCTATAGGTGTTGGAAAAGTCATATTTATCTTGACGGGCTGGTGTTATGGCAACCGCATTTGCAACGGTATCTAAGCGCCCTGAATCAAATTGCCCCATTAAACCGCCAAATTCAGCAATCACCCATTCGACTTGATAACCTAGTTCTTGAGCAATGGCTTGAGTTACTTCAACATCAAATCCCACTAATTTGTCATCTTGTTTATAACCATTTGGATAGCTTTGTCCTGTAGATCCAACTTTAATGATATTTTGCTTTGTTACTTGGTCGTTGGATTTATTATCACAACCAATTAAGGCTAGACTGGTTAATAAAATAGCGGATAATAACGTACTTATTTTTTTCATGCTTTATTACTCCTTTGTTTCCATTGGGTATAGCTTTTATGGTTTAAGATTTTTTCAAAATAGAAGGTCGTATGATCGGGCGTTAAATCTGCTTGCCCTATTTTTTTATAACCTTTATTTATATAAGTTTGTACAAGCCATGGATGATTTGCTGCGGTACCTAAGGTCACCGCAGGTAATTTGAGTTGATTAATCAGGATTTGCTGTTCAACAAAGTTCCATAATGTATTTCCATACCCTTTACCTTTATATTGAGGATCGGTTGCAAACCAACCTAAATGCGGTAACCCATAAGGTCCAGGATTATTTCCCCATGGAAAGCGAATACTTAACGTGGATAGTAGCTGTCCCTCTTTCTCAAATAGATACACCGCATTAGATTCAATATGCTCAGCAATTTGTGATTGATTGGCGGTTGCAGCTGCAAAATGAATGCCTAATTTAGTCGTGGCATGATAAGCACGATGTAATAGTGTTTGATAAGCTGGAATGTCATTATGAGTCATTAAGCGAAAACTCATGCTAACACTCCACAATGCTCAGCATATTTAATCACTTGTTCTACTTTTTCAGGAGCAGAGCCGAGATAGTTAATAGGATCAAGCCAAGCATCAAGTTCAGATTCGGTAAACTCGTTGTTCAAGTTTGGATCTTCTAATAGGATGTCTTTAAATGGTCGATTTTGTTCAAATGCTTTCATTGCACTTTGGTAAACTAAATGGTGCGCAGTCTGTTTGCCTAATCGTTTACCTATTTCAAACATGACTTTTTCAGACAGCAGTAAGCCATTTTGTAGTTGTAAATTAGTTATCATGCGATCAGCGTTAACTTTTAGACCTTTTAGTACAGTTAATGCGATTTGTAATTGGGCTGAAATATAAAGGTTTATTTCTGGTAGTGCTATCCACTCTGCTCGCCAGCTCATGGCATCACGCTCATGTTCAACTTTCATTGATTCATGAATTAGCGCAACACTTTTTAAAAGTGGCGCCGTTAGGCTGGCTAATCCTTCTAATGCTGCTGGATTGCGTTTATGTGGCATGGTTGTTGATCCAATTTTTCCTTCAGAAAAAGGCTCTTCGATTTCGTTAATTTCGGTACGCATTAAGTTGTAAAATTCATTTCCAATTTTTCCTAATGTGCCACTGATTAGTGCTATTACCGATGAGTATTCAGAAAAACGGTCTCGTGCCGCTTGCCAGCCAATGTTAGGGGTATTAAGTCCGAGTAAAGTTAAAGCGCGTGATTCAACTTGTGGTCCTAATTTGCCTATTGATGCATAAGTGCAAATTGCTCCACTAATATTGCCGACTAATACCCGTTGTTTGATTTCGGTTAAACGTTGTAAGTGTCGAATAAATTCATCTAGCCACACCGCAAGTTTAAATCCAAAAGTTGTAGGTAGTGCTTGCATGCCATGAGTTCGCCCAACCATAGGTAAATATTGGTACTGTTTGGCTAAACGTTTTAGCTCAAGTGCCACCAGTTTAGTGTCTCGCTCAATGACAGTAAAAGACTGTTTTAATTGTAAAACGGTTGCTGTGTCGACAATATCTTGTGTGGTTGCACCGTAATGGATATATTGGCCTGCCTCGCCAACTTGTTTTTGTAGTGCATTAATTGTCGACATTAATGAGTGTTTCGCTTTTGCTGCTTCTTCGGCAATTTGATCAATTGATAGTTTTGAAGCATCGGCATTAGCAATGATTGAGTTGGCCGCTTCAATTGGAATAACACCTAGCTCGCCTTCAGCTTTGGCTAAAGCAACTTCGACATCCACTTGCCTTTTCAAGCGATTTGTTTCCGACCAAATGGAACGCATTTCACTAGTGCCGAAGTTATTTCCCAAAATTAAAAAATCCAAAACATGTGACGCCACGACATTACCCTTAATCATTGTTATTACGTTATTAAGCAATTATTAGTAATTATTGAGTTATCGTCTAATAATCAGTTTGTATATAGATATAACTAAATAGAATAAATGCATGAAATAGTTTATAAGAAAGCGGTTTTTTGCGCTAAATAACGCTAGTTTATTAAGCTATGTTTCGTATAAAAAACAACCAAAAAAATTCAATAAAATCAATGGGTTTTCTGAATGATTTTTAATGGTAGGATGATGTCGAATTTAAACGAATAAATAGAAACACTCACCATTGGAGTGCTTCTAGTGTTATGGTATAAAAAGTCGCGTTAATAATCTATTTGCTTATTAGCGGTATTAAAGCACTTCTACAATGGATTCACAAAGCCTAGACATGTTATCTAATGTCATCCCTGCTACATTAATCCGTCCTGAATTAACAATGTATATGCCATAATCGTCACGCAATTTAAGTACTTGTTCTTCATTTAAACCACTGAACGAGAACATACCATTTTGTTTAGCAATAAAACTAAAATCTTGATTTGCCCCTTTGTCTTGCAGTGTTTTGACAAATAATTGACGCATGCGGTGAATGCGTTGGCGCATATTAGTTAGTTCGTCAATCCATTCTTCTTTTAATTCCTCATTATTTAAAATATAAGAAACAATTTTAGCGCCATGTGCCGGTGGGTTAGAATAATTGGCTCGAATAATGGTTTTGACTTGGCTAAAGGCGCGCTCGGCAATTTCAGTATTTGCGGCAATGAGCGTGAAGGCTCCAACGCGCTCGTTATATAAGCCGAAATTTTTAGAATATGAGCTAGCAATAAGGAGTTCAGGGTGATGATTAGCAAATAATCGTAGTCCATAGACGTCTTCTTCTATACCTTGCCCCAAGCCTTGATAAGCTAAGTCAAATAGGGGTAACCAACCATTTTTTATGGCTAAATCTGAGATGGCTTGCCACTGTTCTGGTGTTGGATCGATGCCTGTTGGGTTATGACAGCAACCGTGGAATAATACTGCTTCGCCAGCGGCAACTTGGTTTAAGCTATTTATCAGGGCATCAAAGTCAAGTGTGTGTGTTTGTGCATTGTAATAATGGTATTCGCGCACTTCAAGGCCAGCAGTTTGAAATACACTACGATGATTGGGCCAAGTCGGATTGCTGACCCAAACACGTTTTACTTTGGTTCGGCGAGCTAAAAAATCTGCCATTATACGTAAAGCGCCAGTACCGCCAGGTGCTTGTGCTGTTCTTGCTCGTTCGTTTTCAGATCCAAAAAGCAAAATTTGCGTTACAGTATTGAATGCTTTAATACCATCAATAGGTGAGTAGCTTTTGGTGGTTTCGTCATTTAATAAAAAATGTTCCGCTTTTTTTACACTTTCTAAAATAGGTGTTTGGGTTGTTTCGTCTTTATAAACACCGACACTTAAATTAATTTTATTGGTGCGTTCATCTCTATTATAAAGATCGGCCAGTCCTAAAATAGGATCTGCCGGCGCTGCTGTTAAATATTCAAACATAATTCACCTATCTGATCTAATGACATTTAACGCATTATATACACATTATTTTATAAGATACAATTTTGATAGCATTTACGATTGCTATTGATATAGACATATATTGCGCTATTGTTGAGCGGTATTAGCTTAACAAGTAACAATTAGTTTACTTAAAAAAGTGGTTAAATCATGAGCTAGAATGGTGAATTGACCTGTAATTAGATCTTCTTTTACCACTTCGCCAGTTAAATTATTTATTGCAATAATTTCGGTATTTTCATCTGTTGATGCGATAAAAGTCGTTGGTGTTCGTTTTAATTTTTTTTGTTGGGATAAATGGGCTATTAAATTTTGCTCTAAATTGGAAAAATCATCATCATTCCATGCTTGGATTAAGGTTAAGTGGATGTTATGCAATTTAGCCGTCATATTGGCTGCATATTGTGTACCATAGAATATATGTGCGTTAGGATGTAAAGTAATGCCAACAATTTGCTCAGCAATAGCAAGATCTCTTGGTGGCTTTAATAAAAAGGGTTGCCAAAATACGGTGAGATTTTCAGTTTTTAAAATACAAGGCGAAGGTATAGCATGCAGTTCTTCACTTTGCGGTGCGTAACTGAATTGGTTAACCCAGCGAGCGGTAAAATTAAGCAAGGCGATTTTATCGGTAGTGTTCATAAACAACCCTATTTGGTATTTAAATTATTATCTAATTATACTAATTAAGTTTTGTTATGCATAATTGCTTCAATGTTTTATTTTTTGTTAAATGTTTAATTAATTAATAAAACAAAAAAGTATAAAGAAGTTTTGGTGAACAATACGTTTCAGTATAAAAAGTTAAGGAAATCAAATTAATTATTTATAATGAGGTAACATAGTTAAAAATAAGCAAAAAATAAATCTTTAACTGTTTATAAAATAGCGAATTTAATTTTCTTGCTATCCTTGGCTGAAACGTTAATAATAGTGGCGGGTAGTTTTATCCTTGTAATGCAGCAATGGCGTTAGACATTACAGTTTGTCAAAATAAAATAGCGTAAGTAGAATCATTATAATGAGATAATATGTTTATTTTAAACAATTGCAGAAAGATTAAGTTTGTTTGCTAAAACCAGTGAAATATTCAGGTTTGCAAATTAACCATATTGATAGCGTCAATAAATTATATACTTAGCATTTTACAAAGCGTTGTGTCTGGTGCGCTATGTTGATGCTGTGTAAGCGGTATCGGGTTCACATAAAATAATAACAAAAATAACATAAATAAAATAATGAATGCCGTATACAAATATTTAGTTAAGTACCATTATTCATCATTGTTAAAATAATCACTTATCAATAATAAGATTCTACCTACAGTTAATTAAGATTAATGAAGAGTGTAGAATAATGAAAAGAATGCTAATCAACGCAACCCAGCAAGAAGAGTTGCGTGTTGCGCTTGTTGATGGCCAACGCTTGTATGATTTAGATATCGAAAGCCTTGGACATGAACAAAAAAAAGCGAATATTTATAAAGGTAAAATCACTAAAATTAACCCAAGTTTAGAAGCTGCGTTCGTTTCTTATGGTGGTGAGCGCGATGGGTTTTTACCTTTAAAAGAGATTGCTGAAAGTTATTTCCCATCTAATATTTCAGGTCGTCGTAGTATAAAACATCTGCAAGAAGGACAAGAAGTCCTTATCCAAATTGAAAAAGAGATTCGCGGTAAAAAAGGCGCCGCTTTAACAACCTATATTAGCTTAGCAGGTAGCTATTTAGTCTTGATGCCTAATGATCCTCGTGCTGGTGGTGTGTCGCGCCGTATTGAGGGTGAGGAACGAGCTGATTTAAAACGTATTATTGATGCCATCGAAAAACCTAGAGGTATGGGGGTAATAGCTCGAACTGCGGGTGTTGGAAAAAGCCAAGAAGAGCTACAACAAGATTTAGATGCATTAGTTAACTATTGGACGGCAATCCAGAATGAAGCTAAAAAGCATCAAGCACCCAGTTTAATTCACAAAGAAAGCGATATTATCACGCGAGCATTTCGTGATTATTTACGCGATGATGTGGGCGATATTTTAATTGATAATCCTAAAGTACTTGAAATTGCTAAAAAACGGTTAGTCGATTTAGGGCGAGTTGAGTACGTGAGCCGCTTAAAGCTTTATGAGGGAGATGTGCCACTATTTAATCATTTCCAAATTGAAGGTCAGATTGAGTCGGCATTCCAACGTGAAGTTCGCTTGCCTTCTGGTGGTTCAATTGTGATTGATGCGACAGAAGCGCTTACAGCTATCGATATTAACTCAGCTAAATCAATCCGTGGTAGTGATATTGAAGAAACTGCATTTAATACTAATCTTGAGGCGGCTGAAGAAATCGCTCGTCAGTTACGTTTACGTGACTTAGGTGGTTTGATTGTTATCGACTTTATTGATATGACACCTGTTCGTAATCAGCGTGAGGTGGAAAATCGCCTGAAAGAAGCAATGAAGACTGATCGTGCTCGTATCCAAACAACCCGCATTTCACGCTTTGGTTTGCTAGAAATGTCTCGTCAACGATTAAGTCCTTCATTACGCGAAGCAACTCATCATATTTGCCCACGTTGTCAAGGAACAGGCACAGTTCGTGATAGTAACTCATTGTCTTTATCTATCCTTCGGTTAATTCAAGAAGAGGCGATGAAAGATAATACTGTACAAATTGATGTTATTGTTCCAGTACCAATAGCCAGTTATTTACTCAACGAAAAACGTCGTGCTATTACTAATATTGAAAGAATGCACCCTGATGTCAAAATTGTGATTGCTGGTGATGAAGAGATGGAAACGCCTCTTTATAAAGTGATTCGCAAACGCGTGGGTGAAGAGACTGATGTGCTAAGCTATAATCTTCCAAAATTGATTCGTGAGCTTGAAGAAGAGGAAGATGAGCAACAAGCTGTTGAAGTTATTGTTGAGCAAGCTGTATTATCAGGTCCCAAAGTTGAGGCATGTGTCGCACCAAAAGAAAAGACTGAGTCAAAAGCTAAAAAATCAGGTAGCCTATTTAGTGGGTTATTTGGTAAATTGCGTAAACTGTTTGTCACAGAAAAAGTGGAAATTCAGCCAGAGGTTAAGCCGAAAGCGACCAAAAGACGAGATCAACGTTCAAACAATCGACGTCAACGTAATAACCGAAATAATAGCTTGGCTGGTAACACGAATACCGTTGCAGCAAGTTCTGCTGAAGATGGCAAACCGTCGAGTAGAAATAATAATCGCAGAGCTAAACAAAATAGTAATGCAAATGCTAACCTTTCAAACTCAGCCAATCATTTTAAAGCTGATAAAACCTCGGATGAGGTGGTACCCCCAAAACAGCGTGAGGTTAGACCAAGGCGCCAGCAACGTGCATTAACGAAAAGTGTTCGTATAAAAAATGTTGATATAGCCAGACAAATTGAACAAGAAAGAGTCGTTATTCCTTCTTTATTGTTGCCAATTATTGTTTCTGAATCAGCACAATACAATAATATTGCATCGGAATCTCAACCGAAGCGTCAGCGCCGTACTTCACGGCATTTACGCATGAATGGGCAACGGAATAAGCGCCGAGTTCGTAATATAGAGCTAAAACAGTCACCAATGCCGCTTCCATTTGCAGCAGCATCATTAGAATTAGCATTAGGTCGAGTGGCTGTTGATTACAGCCAAATAGCAAATGATGCGCAAAATATTGTAGTACCTGTTATCCCTTCGCTCTTACTTCCTGTTATTGTAAAAAATGAAGAGGAAGTAAATCATGTTGATAGCGTTATTATGGATGCGCAGCCAAAAAGTTCTTTATTTGCAAAAACTCAAGAGCATTTGAAAGATAGTCAGAAAAATAGTAATCATAATGATTTGGTAATTAATGATTCACCATCAACAGGCTATTCTTCTTCAGCGATGACTAGAGCACCTGCGCCACAATATGCGGCTTGCGATGTTGAAATAAAATCGCGTGAAGAATCAAATTATCATTTTGAGGGTAAAGGCCATGCTGGTGGTTTAAGCGCACAAAATCATGCTTATGCTGCAGCAAGTAAACCGGTGATACCGGATAATCAATAAGTAAATTAAAGCACGGTGAGCTATTTTTATGCCACCGTGTTTTATTTACTTATAATATCGATAAAGATAAACAATGATTATCTATATTTTCAAAAAAATAGTCGCGTTTTTGTTTATTATCTGCGTGTTGGCTCAGATTAGCTTTTGTTTAGTCTATTTTACCCCTCATTCAACGTTTAACTTTAACAACCTCAGTTTTATTGATGCCTACAGTGTTTTTTTTAAGCAGTTACTACAAGGCCAATTCAGATTATTAACTGGTGAAACGATCCCGTTTTTTCATACATTATTGGCTACATTTGAACTTTGTATTCTTGCGTTATTTGTTGCTTTACTGATTGGATTACCTTTGGGTATTTTTCTTGGTCTTAGTAATTTTACTTGGTTAAATAGTACGATTCGCTTAGGATCTTTATTATTATATTCTTGTCCTATTGTTATGTTTGTAATTATCGTCATGTATTGGTTATCACCAACTTGGTCGGTATCGATGAATTTCGATATGTCACCAGCAGTTGCGGGTACTTCGTTATTGGATATTTTTGTTTCATCACAGACATTTCAATGGCAGGTATTATTTGAGCAGCTTCACTATTTGCTTTTGCCGATCATGATTTTAGCCATTCAACCAAGCATTATGACTATTCAATTAGTCAGTCAAAATGTAAAAAGTACAGCTAGGCAGAATTTTATCAAAATGGCAATTATTCGTGAGCGATCGCCATTTAAAGTTTTGCGTCGACACTTGTTGCCTAATTCAATCCCGGCGACCATTCCTCAGTTGACATATAATACAACTACACTGTTATTTTCAACTATGGTAATTGAAATTTTGTTTAATCGAATAGGATTAGGGCAATGGGTGATGATCGCGTATCGTCATCACAATTATTTTATTATATCTATTGCAATTCTAGCTTGTGGTTCTGTCATTAGTTTATTAACGTTATTAGGTGAAATTTTGGCAGTTGCTATTTACCCTTTGCGTCATAAGGAACATTATGTTTAGACTAGCTAGATTACTTAAAAATATAAAATTAAGCTTTAATCGCTTACATAGTAATCTTTACTTAATTGTTGGTTTTTACGGGATATTAGCGATCGCATTTATAGCATTATCTACCAAATGGTTTTTTCATGCCCATTTAAATCCTATCTATCCCTCTTGGTTACCGCCTGCTTGGTGGCCCAATGGCGATATCAATCATATATTAGGCACGAATGCTAAAGGGCAAGATATTTTTGATTATTTGTTAATTGGTTATCGTTCGACTATGTCAATGACATTGAAAGTAGTATTTTATGTGGTTGCTGTTGGTGGATTAATTAATTACTTAATGTTTTTTATATCATTTATACGATCTTTCGTATTATTTATTTTTAAATTTTGTATGGTCGTACCGCCACTACTTGGTGTGATTGTAATTAGCTTATTATTAGAAGATGATATTACTAATATGTTATTAGTGATTGGATTATCGTACAGTCCTCGCTTTATTTACAATATTCATCAACGCGCTATCAACGAGTGGAATAAAACGTATATTACGGCTTACAGGCTTGACGGATTATCTTCATTTTCAATCTTAAATCATTATATTATACCTAACATTTTACCTGTTTATTTTACTGAAATTGTTTCACTATTTTCTTCAATTCTTTTAGCTATTACCACTATAACTTTTTTAGGCTTTGCTAATGATGTTTCCCGTCCAGATTTGGGAATGATGATGTTTCAAATGAAAGATATCATTGCAACCAATTATTTGGCCTTTTTATCTCCAGGTATTGCGGTTTCAACAACAATTATTTTGGTTTATTTATTCAACTTTGGATTGTATGGTCGCCGAGCAGGACATTAACGATGGCTTTGTTAGATATTCGAAATTTAACCATTGAATTTATTACCACTGATGGTCTTTTGCGTGCAATTGACCGGATTAATCTGAAATTATCTGAAGGTGAGATTCGCGGCCTTGTTGGAGAGTCTGGTTCAGGGAAAAGCCTTATTGCTAAAGCTATTTTAGGCGTTACTAATCATAACTGGAAAATTTCAGCAGATCGCTTTTATTTTAATGATATTGATCTTCTTAAGCTAACGCCTAGGCAGCGACGAAAAGTCATTAGTGCGAATATATCCATGATATTTCAAGAGCCTCAATCTTGTTTAGATCCTTCTATGAAAGTAGGACAACAGTTAATAGACGCTATACTGAGAAGAACATTTAAGGGGCATTGGTGGCAAAGGTTATTTTGGCGTAAACATCGAGCTATTGAGCTATTACATCGAGTAGGAATTAAAAATCATCAAGAAATATTAAAATCTTATCCATTTGAATTGACTGAAGGTGAATGCCAGAAAGTTATGATAGCTATCGCATTAGCTAATCAGCCAAAACTGCTTATCGCCGATGAGCCAACAAATGCAATGGAAGCAACAACCGAAGCGCAAATATTTAGGCTATTGGCTAGCATGAATCAGAATTTGGGCACAACTATCTTGCTTATTAATCATGACCTGCAAATGGTAACCAGATGGACTGACCGTATTAATGTTCTGTATTGTGGACAAACCGTTGAAGTTGCTAATAGTGAAGATTTAATTAAATCACCTTATCATCCTTATACTCAGGCGCTGATTTATGCAATCCCTGATTTTGGTAAAGCAATGCCACATAAAAGTCCGTTAAATACCTTACCCGGTGTGATTCCATCATTGGAGCATTTACCCATAGGCTGTCGATTAGGACCACGATGTCCTTATGCACAAAAAAAATGTATTCAAGCACCCGAATTACTACCGATAAAAGATCGTTTTGTTGCTTGCCATTTTCCGTTAAATATTGATGAGTTACCATAAACAATAGGAATAAAAATGAATCCAATATTAAAAGTACGTAACTTATCAAAGCAGTTTAAAATAGCTAAAGGGCTTTTTGGTCATTTACAAATTAATGCGGTTAATCCAGTATCATTTTCATTAAATGAAGGTAAGACTTTGGCAATTATTGGGCAGAATGGATCCGGAAAATCGACCTTGGCTAAAATGTTAGTTGGTATGATAAAACCCGATAGTGGTGATATCTGGATTGCTGGTAATAAAGTTGAATACGGCGATTATAGTCATCGTTGTCAACTGATTCGAATGATTTTTCAGCATGTTGAAAGTTCATTTGATCCAAGGCTGTGTATTGGACAATTGTTAGAAATTCCACTTAAATATAATACCAATTATGATGCTCATGAGCGTGAAAAGCTAATTAGTAGTGTATTAAAGCAAGTTGGATTATTGCCCGAACATGCCTCTTATTATCCTTCCTTGATGGCAGCAGGCCAAAAGCAACGTGTCGCATTGGCAAGAGCTCTAATTTTAAAGCCCAAGGTCATTATTCTTGATGAGGCTTTGGCCGCGTTAGATATTTCTATGCGCTCGCAGATTGTTAATTTAATGCTGTCGTTACAAGCTCAACAAAATATTTCTTATGTTTATGTAACACAAGATATTGGTATGATGAAACATATTAGTGATGATATTTTAGTTATGCACAATGGTGATCTTGTTGAGTCTGGCAATACTGCTGAAGTATTGGCTTCACCATTAAGTGATATTACCCAAAAATTGATAAATAGCTACTTTGGTGAGGCGTTGACTGCTGATACATGGCGGACTGATACGCGCACTTTTTAGCTAATAAACTTAGCTATTATTTGTATTTTAGCGTGTGAGGTAATGATCACTTTCTTTGGATTATGCAGCTATTTTTAATCTGATTATTATAATGATTTTGTTAAATAAAAAATCTCGACAAATAAACTAAAAGGCACTATATTTAGCTATATGGATTTCTAGACGTCTATTTTTTGTTAAAACTAATTTATCGTTTTTAGGAGCTTTTGTTATGCCTATTTGTATTCCTGACTCATTACCCGCTGTTGATGTGTTACGTAATGAAAATGTGTTTGTTATGACCTCATCACGAGCTAATAATCAAGAAATTCGTCCACTAAAGCTTCTTTTTCTAAACCTCATGCCTAAAAAAATAGAGACTGAAAATCAATTTTTACGCTTACTATCTAATTCATCTTTACAGATAAATATTCAATTACTACGTATCGATCAACGTGAGTCAAAAAATACACCAGTTGAGCATTTAAACAGCTTTTATTGTGATTTTGATGATATTCGCGAACAAAATTTTGATGGATTAATTATTACTGGTGCGCCTTTGGGTAAAGTCGCTTTTTCTGATGTCGTTTATTGGCCTAAATTAACTGAAATTATAACGTGGGCAAAAGATCATGTGACATCGACTATGTTTGTTTGTTGGGCCGTTCAAGCTGCATTGAATATATTATATGATTTACCTAAATTTACTCGTGCACATAAGTTGTCAGGCGTTTATCAACACCAAATTGTTCAGGCTAATGCAATTTTAACGCGTGGATTTGATGATACTTTTTTAGCTCCACACTCCCGTTATGCGGATTTTCCAATTGATAAAATTAGCAATTATACAGATTTAACTATTCTGGCAAAGTCCGATATGACAGGGCCTTATTTAATGGCAACCCCTGATAAACGTATGGCATTTGTAACAGGGCATCCAGAATATGACTCATTTACATTAGCTAATGAATATGTTCGTGATGTAAAGGCAGGTATGAATCCAGATATTCCTTATAATTATTTTTCTGATAATAACCCTGATATTGCACCAAAAGCAACGTGGCGTAGCCATGCATATTTGTTATTTAGTAACTGGCTTAACTATTATGTTTATCAGTTAACGCCATATGATTTGACTACCCGTAATTTAACGATTGATGATTAATTTAGTTAATGCTCATCTTCTACTTTGCTAGTATCCGATATGTTAAAATTAACAGGAAATTAAAAGAACTCATTTTAATTGTTGTTAATGAAAATATAAAAAACAGCGATAATTTATCAAATATAATCAAAATGTATTTTTGATTATATGGTTAAACTTGTAACCAAAATGTTACTGGGCCATCGTTGATCAAAGATACTTGCATGTCGGCGGCAAATTGTCCTGTTTTAGTTGATATTTTTTGTTGGCATTGTTCGACAAAAACTTGGTAAAGTTTATTTGCTTCATCAGGTTTTGCGCCTTTAGTAAAACTAGGACGCATTCCTTTTTTAGTATCTGCTGCCAGTGTGAATTGAGAAACAACCAATACTTCGCCGTTAGCTTGGCTAACATTTAAGTTCATCTTTCCTTCGCTATCACTGAAAATACGGTAACCTAATACCTTTTCACATAAACGAATTGCTTTTTGTTCGTCATCACCTTGCTCAACACCGAGTAAAATTAGTAAACCCTGATTAATCTGCCCAAGAATATTATTGTCTACTGTAACACTAGCTTGTTTAACTCGTTGGATTAAGGCGATCATAAATTAATTACTCCGATAATGGCTGGTTATCAACTCCATGCTTTTTTTGTTGGTTATAGTCAGTTAAAGTTGCAGCAAATTCAGCACCGAACAACACAATACACCAAGAAAAATAAACCCAAACTAACATAATGGGGATGGATGATACAACACCGTAAATAAGTTGATATGTTGGAAATGAAGTAACATATAGCGAAAAAGCACGTTTGCCTAATTCAAATAATATTGCAGCGACAAGTGCACCAATGAGTGATTCTTTTAATGGCACAGGTTCGGTCGGAATAATACTATAAAGTAACCAAAATCCGATCACCGAAATTATAAATGGCAGCATGCTAAGTAAAATAGTATTTGTTGCTGCTGTTGAAAACCATTTTAGCGAAAATATGTAAGAGCTGACAGCTATGCTAGAGCCGACTAAGATGGGACCCAACGTTAATATTGTCCAGTATATAGCTAAATTGTACATAAAAGAACGTTTTCGTTTAGTTTTCCAAATACGATTAAGTGTTGTATTAATGGAATTGATGAGCAGTAGAGATGTAACAATCAATCCAATTATGCCAACAAAGGTCATTTTTTTCGTATTGGTGATGAACTGTTCTAGGTAGCTTTGGATGGTATCACTAGCGGTAGGAACAAGATTATTATAAATTAATTGTTTTAATGATTGGCTAGCATCATCAAACATCGGGAAAGCGGACAGTAATGAAAATATAACGGTAATAAGGGGAACTAGTGCAAGTATCGTAGTATAAGCAAGCCCAGCAGAATAGGTTGTTAGGCGATCGTTATTGATCCTAACCCATAACATTTTGGTAAATAGCTGTATTTTATTAAGTAGTTTCATCGTTTTTTTCTAGTTAGAAATAACACAATTATTAATCCCATTATCATTTAATGAGTTTAATACGCTATTCGCTTCTTTTTTACTCGTATATGGCCCTACGGTGACGCGATATAACTGACCTGAAGAAATGTTGCTACTAATGCCTGTCATAGCAAGCTTGGCTTTGAGTGTGTCGGCATTAGATTTATCCTTGAATGCTCCACATTGTAATAGCCATTTATTGTTAATAGTTTGTGCTGTTTGTGATGCTATGTTCGAAGTCTGATTTTGTATTGTATTTCCTGGTGAGGAAGGTGTAGCGATACGTGCATTATTAATAAAACTATCTAATATTTTTTGTCTTTCATTAGCAATTGAGCTTGATGATAAGCCAGAACTAGCATTAGGCGCTTCCAATTCTTTTAGATATGTCCAGCGCTCTTGTGGTTGCTCTGGTAAAGTTATCACAGGCGGTTGCGTTTTTGCTTTTGGTCGTTCAATAGCTTTTTTAGGGGAATTGTTTGCAATAAGATAAAGGATAGCGGAAAATAGAATAATGATAATAATAGCCAAGAACATCATCAAATTAGGCTTATTTTTTTGCTTGTTTTTTTGGGGTTGGCTCTTTTTTCTTACATAATCGCGCTGAACCACAATAAACTCTCTTCTATTATTTTATTAATATTGCATGAATGATTAGTATATAAATAAAAAAAGTGGCTTACACCACTTTTTGTTATTTTTCTTTAACTATCATAGTTAACAGATAAATATATTATGCTAATGCTTTAATTTGTTTAATTAAATTTGCTTTATGACGTGCAGCTTTGTTCTTGTGAATTAAGCCACGAGCCGCTTGACGGTCAACAACTGCTTGCATGTCTTTGAATGCTACTTCAGCTGTTTGTTTATCACCAGCTGCAACAGCTGCGTAAACTTTTTTAATATAAGTACGCATCATTGAACGGTTACTAGCATTATGTTTACGGCGTTTTTCGGATTGAACCGCACGTTTCTTAGCTGATTTGATATTAGCCAAAGTCAACTCCCAAGTTTGTATAAAAATTACATATTAATTAAGGTGGCAAAATATGCCTGATTTTATCCATTTTGTCAATGCCGTTGCACAAAAAAAATATAATTGGTAATTTTATATTTATAATAAATGTTTATTATTTGTTCATTAAAGTCTATAACCTAAAAAGAAATTTTATGTTAGAATAAAAAGAGTTTTATTTTTATTATATTTTATAAGAGGAAATCTCATGTCTATTATTAGAATGCAAGATCTTGATCTAAAAGGAAAACGCTTATTTATTCGCTCAGATCTTAATGTGCCGGTTAAAAATGGTAAGGTAACTTCAGATGCGCGTATTAAAGCATCACTACCTACTATTGAAGATGCCATTAAAAAAGGTGCTAAAGTAATGGTTACCTCTCATATTGGCCGTCCAACAGAAGGCGAATATAACCCAGAATTCTCTTTACAACCTGTTGTTGATTATTTAAAAGAACATGTGTCATTCCCTGTCCGTTTAGTCAAAGACTATCTTGATGGCGTTGATGTAAAAGAAGGCGAATTAGTTGTTCTAGAAAATGTTCGTTTCAATGTAGGTGAAGGTAAAGATGACGAAACTTTATCTAAAAAATATGCAGCGCTTTGTGATATCTATGTAATGGATGCATTTGGCACTGCTCACCGTGCCCAAGCCTCAACTCATGGTGCAGGTAAATTTGCGCCAGTTGCTTGTGCTGGTCCATTATTAGCCGCTGAACTTGATGCTTTAGGTAAAGCACTTGATAATCCTGCAAGACCAATGGTTGCAATTGTTGCTGGATCAAAAGTATCAACTAAGTTAACCGTACTTGATTCATTATCAAAAATTGCTGATCAAATTATTGTTGGTGGCGGTATCGCAAATACATTTATTGCAGCTGAAGGTTATCATGTTGGTAAATCACTTTATGAAGCCGATTTAATTCCTGAAGCGAAAAAATTAATGGCAAATTGTGAAATTCCAGTACCTACTGATGTACGAGTTGCAACAGAGTTTAGTGAGACTGCAACTGCAACTGAAAAATCAGTAAAAGACGTTAAAGAAAACGAACAAATTCTTGATTTAGGCGATAAATCAGCTGAAGTATTAGCAGATATTATCAAGAACGCTAAAACCATTTTATGGAATGGTCCAGTGGGTGTTTTTGAATTCCCAAATTTCCGCCGTGGCACTGAAATTGTTGCGAAAGCAATTGCAGATAGCGAAGGTTTCTCAATTGCTGGTGGTGGTGATACTTTAGCTGCAATTGATTTATTTGGCATTGAAGATAAAATTTCTTATATTTCAACTGGTGGTGGCGCTTTCCTTGAGTTTGTTGAAGGTAAAAAACTTCCTGCTGTTGCAATGCTAGAAGCTAGAGCAAAAGCATAATATAGATTCAGTGAAAAGGATGAGATAATTACTCATCCTTTACTTTTTATATAAATAAATTTATAGGTAATAAAATGGCTACAAAGATTTCTGATGTTGTTAAACCTGGTGTTGTAACTGGTGACGATGTTCAAAAAGTATTTCAAGTTGCACGTGAAAATAATTTTGCATTACCAGCTGTGAACTGTGTTGATACTAATACCATCAATGCAGTAATTGAAACAGCCGCTAAAGTGGGCTCACCTGTTATTGTACAGTTTTCTAATGGTGGTGCTCAGTTTATCGCGGGTAAAGGGTTAAAACTGGAAGGGCAAGAGTGCGCTGTTTTAGGAGCGATCTCTGGTGCTAAACATGTTCACCTTATGGCTGAAAAATATGGTGTGCCTGTTATTGTACACACTGATCATTGTGCTAAAAAATTACTTCCATGGGTTGATGGATTACTTGATGCAGGTGAAACACATTTTGCTAAAACAGGTAAACCATTATTTTCATCTCATATGATAGATCTTTCAGAAGAGTCATTAAAAGATAACATTGATATTTGTTGTCAATACCTTGCTCGCATGTCAGCAATGAAAATGACTTTAGAGTTAGAATTAGGTTGTACTGGTGGTGAAGAAGATGGTGTTGATAATAGCCATATGGATAGTTCGGCACTCTATACTCAACCAGAAGATGTGGCTTATGCTTACGAACGTTTAAGTGCAATCAGCCCACGTTTTACTATTGCCGCGTCATTTGGTAATGTACATGGTGTTTATAAGCCAGGTAATGTGAAATTAACGCCAAAAATTTTAGATAATTCACAAAAATATGTATCAGAGAAGTTTAACTTACCTGAAAAATCATTAAACTTTGTGTTCCATGGCGGATCTGGTTCTACACCAGAAGAAATTGCTGAAGCAGTGAGTTATGGTGTCATTAAAATGAATATTGATACAGATACTCAATGGGCTAACTGGGCAGGTGTGTTGAATTACTACAAAGCCAATGAAGCTTACTTACAAGGGCAATTAGGCAATCCTGAAGGTGCTGATGCGCCAAATAAAAAATACTACGACCCTCGCGTATGGTTACGTAAAGGTCAAGACTCTTTAGTTGCTCGTTTAGAGCTTGCGTTTAAAGAGCTTAACGCAGTTAACGTACTTTAATTTTATTGTTATTTCATTTAGTTGTAACTTAAAAGCAAGGTGTTTACCTTGCTTTGGTTATTTCTTTTTAAATAAATCTTGTAATTTTATCCGAGTTGTAGGATAATTTTGCCCTCATTTAACTTAGGGGAGCTGTCTATTTATTAATAGTTATTATTAATAGAGGCGTTTGCACCCGAGCACAGGAAACTAAAAATGGCAAAAAAAGTACAAGCTTACATCAAGTTGCAAGTTGCAGCTGGTGCTGCAAATCCTAGTCCGCCAGTTGGTCCAGCACTTGGCCAACATGGCGTTAATATCATGGAATTCTGTAAAGCATTTAATGCAAAAACAGAAAGCATGGAAAAAGGTTTACCAATTCCAGTTGTAATTACGGTATATTCTGACCGCTCATTTACTTTTGTTACAAAAACGCCTCCAGCAGCTGTTTTATTAAAGAAAGCGGCTAAAATCAAGTCAGGTTCTGGCGAACCTAACAAGAAGAAAGTAGGTAAAGTAACGAGCGCGCAAATTCGCGAAATCGCAGAATTAAAAGCAGCTGATATGAATGGTGCTACCATTGAATCGATGATGAGTTCTATTGAAGGAACTGCACGTTCAATGGGCTTGGAAGTGGAGGGTTAATCAATGGCTAAATTATCTAAGAAAGCTAAACTTATCCGCGAAAAAGTGAACGCAACTAAACAATATGACATTAACGAAGCTATTGCCTTATTAAAAGAATTAGCTACTGCTAAATTTACAGAAAGTGTTGACGTAGCTGTAAATTTAGGTATCGATTCACGTAAATCAGACCAAAATGTTCGCGGTGCAATTGTGCTTCCACATGGCACAGGACGTAGTGTGCGCGTTGCTGTATTTACTCAAGGAGCAAATGCAGAAGCAGCGAAAGAAGCTGGTGCTGAATTAGTCGGTATGGATGATCTAGCTGATCAAATCAAAAAAGGTGAAATGGACTTTGATGTTGTTATTGCATCGCCTGACGCTATGCGTGTAGTTGGTCAATTAGGTCAAATTTTAGGGCCTCGTGGTTTAATGCCAAACCCTAAAGTTGGAACTGTAACCCCTAACGTTGCTGAAGCTGTAAAAAATGCTAAGGCTGGTCAGGTTCGTTACCGTAATGATAAAAATGGTATTATCCATACAACTATCGGTAAAGCTGATTTTGATGCAGATAAGCTTAAAGAAAATTTAGAGGCATTACTTGTTGCGTTAAAACGTGCAAAACCAGCATCTTCGAAAGGTGTATTTATTAAAAAAGTTAGCCTTTCTACTACAATGGGTGCGGGTGTTGCAATTGATCAAGCAACATTAAATGCAAGCGTTTAATTAATTTAATAATTAAACAAAAAGATCGGTTGGTGTCTGGCCTTAACCAGACCCCGTCCAAGACCGTAGGTGTAGTTGAGCTTTGACTACTTAATTTTCCTACGTAGACGGTGACAGAGCCTGATAAGATATAATAGAGGGATTCTGCTCATCGTGGTTGTGCTAGCTACATATTGTAGTTAGTTAAAATAAGTCTAGGCTTTGCCTAGTATAATCCAGGAGCAATACCAATGGCACTAAATCTTCAAAATAAACAAGAAATTGTTGCTGAAGTTAATGAAATCGCCAAAGGTGCGCTATCTGCAGTTGTTGCTGATTCTCGTGGCGTAACTGTAGAAAAAATGACTGCATTACGTAAATCTGCTCGCGAAGCGGGTGTTTATATGCGTGTTGTTCGTAATACGCTATTACGCCGTGTTGTTGAGGGCACTCAATACGAGTGTTTGAAAGATACGTTTGTTGGTCCAACTCTAATTGCGTTTTCAAGTGAGCACCCAGGTGCTGCAGCGCGTATTTTTAAGGCGTTTGCAAAGGAAAATGACAAATTTGAGATAAAAGCCGCAGCCTTTGAAGGTGAGTTAATTACTGCAGCGAATATTGATCGCTTAGCAACATTACCTACTTATGAAGAAGCATTAGCTCGCTTGATGTCAACCATGAAAGAAGCCGCAGCTGGCAAATTGGTTCGCACTCTTGCAGCGGTTCGCGATCAAAAAGAAGCAGCTTAATTAGCAGCTTGATTGTGAATTTTATTAATTAAAAAAATGTAAATTTAGGAAACTATATTATGTCTATCACTAAAGAACAAATTTTAGATGCAGTTGCTGAAATGTCTGTTATGGACGTTGTTGAACTTGTATCAATGATGGAAGAAAAATTTGGTGTTTCTGCAGCAGCAGCTGTAGCTGTAGCCACAGCGGGTCCTGCTGAAGCAGCAGAAGAAAAAACTGAATTTGATGTAATCTTAAAAGATGTTGGTGCTAACAAAGTTGCTGTTATCAAAGCAGTTCGTGGTGCAACTGGTTTAGGCTTAAAAGAAGCTAAAGATCTTGTTGAATCAGCTCCAGCAACTGTTAAAGAAGCTGTTAGTAAAGCTGATGCCGATGAGCTTAAAAAGGCACTTGAAGAATCTGGTGCGGTTGTCGAACTTAAATAAGTTTATCGATAACACAGCAAATGGCTGGGGGTTTTATACCTCCAGCCTTTTTGCGCTATAATAAGTTAAAGAATTTTATTTGAAGATTATCAATAAAAGTAATAAAGAAATAGTATATTTATTAAGCCTAATCAATTGATATTTATAGATATTTTCGATGAGGTGTCAGGTGCCGTCAGTTAGCGATAGTAATCCTGATGAATATTTAATCATGCTAGAATAGCAGATAAGCAAGTTGAGGAACTAATGGTTTACTCTTATACCGAGAAAAAGCGAATTCGTAAGAATTTTGGTAAGCGTCCACAAGTCTTGGATATACCGTATCTTCTTTCTATTCAACTTGATTCGTTCCAGAAATTTATTGAGCAAGATCCAGAAGGCCAATATGGCTTAGAAGCGGCATTTCGTTCAATATTTCCGATAAAAAGTTATAGCGGTAACGCTGAGTTGCAATACGTGAGCTTTAAGATGGGCGAACCTGTGTTTGATGTTAAAGAATGTCAAATTAGAGGGATCACTTACTCAGCACCGTTGCGTGTAAAATTACGTTTAGTGATTTATGATAAAGATGCGCCAGAAGGAACAGTTAAAGATATTAAAGAGCAAGACGTCTACATGGGCGAAATTCCTTTGATGACGGACAATGGTACATTTGTGATCAACGGCACCGAGCGTGTAATCGTATCGCAATTGCATCGTAGTCCTGGTGTGTTCTTTGATAGTGATAAAGGTAAAACACACTCTTCTGGTAAAGTTCTATACAATGCTCGGATTATTCCTTATCGTGGCTCTTGGCTTGATTTTGAATTTGATCCAAAAGATAATCTTTTCGCTCGTATTGACCGTCGCCGTAAGCTTCCAGCAACAATTATTTTACGTGCGTTAGGTTTTGAAACGGAAGAAATTTTAGACATTTTCTTTGAGAAAACCATTTTTGAAGTTGGTAAATCTAAGTTAAAAATGGATCTTGTTCCAGAGCGTTTACGGGGCGACACAGCACTATTTGATATTGAATCAAAAGGTAAAATTTATGTTGAAAAAGGTCGTCGTATTACTGCTCGTCACATTCGTGAGTTAGAAAAAGATAATGTTAGTAAAATTGATGTACCTGTTGAATATATCGTTAATAAAGTTCTTGCTAAAAATTATGTTGATGAAACAACGGGCGAGGTAATTGCTTTTGCTAATACTCCAATCTCGCTAGAGTTATTACTTCAATTAACCAATGCGGGATATAAAAGAATAGAAACCTTGTTCACTAATGATTTAGATCATGGTGCATTTATTTCTGAAACATTAAATGTTGATTCAACGCGTGACCGATTAGGTGCGTTAGTTGAAATTTATCGCATGATGCGCCCTGGTGAGCCGCCAACAAAAGAAGCAGCTGAAGCATTATTTGATAATTTATTCTTCTCTGACGAGCGCTATGATTTATCTGCTGTTGGTCGTATGAAGTTTAATCGTTCTTTAGGTCGCGATGACATTGAAGGCGAAAGCGTTTTAACGAAAGATGATATCGTTGACGTGATGAAAAAATTGATTGCTATTCGAAATGGTCACGGTGAAGTTGATGATATTGACCATTTAGGTAATCGTCGTATTCGTAGCGTTGGTGAAATGGCAGAAAACCAATTCCGTATTGGTTTAGTTCGTGTTGAGCGAGCAGTGAAAGAGCGCTTATCTCTAGGTGATCTCGATTCGCTCATGCCACAAGATATGATTAATGCGAAACCAATTTCAGCTGCGATTCGTGAATTTTTTGGCTCTAGTCAGCTATCGCAGTTTATGGATCAAAATAACCCATTATCTGAAATTACGCACAAACGCCGAATATCTGCATTAGGTCCAGGCGGTTTAACTCGTGAACGAGCAGGGTTTGAAGTGCGTGACGTGCATCCAACGCATTATGGTCGTGTTTGCCCGATTGAAACACCGGAAGGTCCAAATATCGGTTTGATTAATTCATTAGCGGTTTATGCGCGGACTAATGAGTATGGTTTCTTAGAAACGCCGTATCGTCGAGTTATTGATGGCATCGTAACTGATGAAATTAATTATCTATCAGCGATTGATGAAAGTGAATTTGTGATTGCTCAGGCAAACTCAAACCTTGATGAAGATGGTCGCTTTAAAGAAGATTTAGTGACATGTCGTTTAAATGGTGAATCAGGTTTATATAGCCCTGAACAAGTTCATTATATGGACGTATCAACTCAACAAATCGTATCAGTTGGTGCTTCATTAATTCCATTCCTTGAGCATGACGATGCGAACCGTGCCTTAATGGGTGCGAACATGCAACGTCAAGCAGTACCTACGTTAAAAGCGGAAAAACCGTTTGTTGGAACTGGTATGGAACGTGCTGTAGCGGTTGACTCTGGTGTAACAGCAGTGGCTCGCCGTGGTGGTACAGTGCAATATGTAGACGCATCACGTATTGTCGTTAATGTTAACGCTGATGAGATATACGCTGGTGAAACAGGTATTGATATTTATAACTTAACTAAATATACCCGTTCAAACCAAAATACTTGTATTAATCAAATTCCATGTGTGGAATTAGGTGAGAAAGTTGAACGTGGCGATGTACTTGCCGATGGTCCATCTACTGACTTAGGTGAATTAGCATTAGGTCAAAACATGCGTGTGGCATTTATGCCATGGAATGGTTATAACTTTGAGGATTCTATTTTAGTCTCTGAAAAAGTAGTACAAGATGATCGTTTCACATCTATTCATATTCAAGAATTATCTTGTGTCTCTCGAGATACAAAGTTAGGTGCAGAAGAAATTACCGCTGATATTCCAAATGTGGGTGAAGCTGCATTATCTAAACTTGATGAGTCAGGTATTGTTTATATTGGTGCTGAAGTCCAAGGTGGCGATATTCTGGTTGGTAAAGTAACGCCTAAAGGTGAAACACAATTAACCCCAGAAGAAAAATTACTGCGTGCCATATTCGGCGAAAAAGCATCCGATGTTAAAGATACTTCGTTACGTGTGCCAAATGGTGTTTCAGGCACAGTTATTGATGTTCAAGTGTTTACTCGCGATGGTGTACAAAAAGATAAACGTGCACTTGAAATTGAAGAAATGCAACTTAAACAAGCAAGAAAAGACTTGACTGAAGAGCTTAAAATCTTAGAAGCTGCGCTATTTGCTCGTATTCGTGATGTGCTTATTTCTGGTGGCATCAAAGCAGATAAATTAGATGCTTTACCTCGTGAAAAATGGTTGACAATCGGTATAGCTAACGAAGATAAGCAAGCTCAATTAGAACAACTTGCTGAGCAACATGAAGAAATCAAAGCTGAATTTAATAAAAAACTAGAAGCTAAACGCATGAAGATCACTCAAGGCGATGATTTACAGCCAGGAGTGCTTAAAATTGTTAAAGTTTACTTGGCGGTTAAACGTCAAATTCAGCCTGGTGATAAGATGGCAGGTCGTCATGGTAACAAAGGGGTTATCTCTAAAATTAATCCAATTGAAGACATGCCATATGATGACAAGGGTCGCCCAGTTGATATTGTATTAAATCCACTAGGTGTTCCATCTCGTATGAATATCGGACAAATACTAGAAACTCACTTGGGTATGGCTGCTAAAGGCATTGGTCAGAAGATCGACACTATGCTAAAAGAGCAGCAAGAATTAGCTAAATTACGTGAATTTATCCAAAAAGCGTACGATCTTGGTTTAGGCGCTGCACAAAAAGTGAATGTAGCCGAATTTACGGATCAAGAAGTTATGACGCTTGCACAAAACTTACGTAATGGTATGCCACTTGCAACACCTGTGTTTGATGGTGCTAAAGAGCAAGAAATTAAAGCACTACTTGATTTAGGCGATTTACCAACATCTGGTCAAATTACCTTGTACGATGGACGTACAGGTGAGCAATTCGAACGTCCGGTAACTGTGGGTTACATGTATATGCTGAAATTGAATCACTTAGTTGATGACAAAATGCATGCTCGTTCTACTGGTTCATACAGTTTAGTTACTCAGCAACCATTAGGTGGTAAAGCTCAATTTGGTGGTCAACGTTTTGGTGAGATGGAAGTATGGGCACTTGAAGCATATGGTGCAGCTTATACCTTACAAGAAATGTTAACTGTCAAATCAGATGACGTAAATGGTCGTACGAAGATGTATAAAAATATTGTAGATGGTGATCATCGTATGGAGCCTGCGATCCCTGAATCATTTAATGTACTATTAAAAGAGATTCGTTCGCTAGGTATCAATATCGAGTTAGATGAAGAGTAATTTGCTAACTTAAATGATTTCTATTTATAGGGATAACTTATTAGCGATAATAAGTTATCTAATTGGTTTAACTCCATAGGAGTCAATTGTGAAAGACTTACTAAAGTTTCTAAAAGCACAAACAAAAACAGAAGATTTTGATGCTATTAAGATAGGCCTTGCCTCTCCTGATATGATTCGCTCATGGTCTTTTGGTGAAGTTAAAAAGCCTGAAACAATCAACTACCGTACGTTCAAACCAGAACGTGATGGATTGTTTTGCGCACGTATTTTTGGACCAGTAAAAGATTATGAATGTTTATGTGGAAAATATAAACGTTTAAAACACCGTGGTGTGATTTGTGAAAAATGTGGTGTGGAAGTGACTCAAGCTAAAGTGCGCCGTGAGCGCATGGGGCATATTGAGCTTGCATCACCAACTGCGCACATTTGGTTTTTAAAATCATTACCATCTCGTATCGGTTTATTACTTGATATGCCACTACGTGATATTGAGCGCGTACTTTATTTTGAATCATTTATGGTTCTTGATGGTGGCATGACAAATCTTGACCGTGGGCAAATTTTAACGGAAGAACAATATTTAGATGCGTTAGAAGAGTTCGGTGATGAATTTGATGCGCGCATGGGTGCAGAAGCGATTCAAGAATTATTACGTAATATTGATGTGCAAGCAGAATGTGAAGCGTTACGTGATGAACTTGCTACCACTAATTCTGAAACTAAACGTAAAAAACTGACGAAACGTATTAAAATTATTGAAGCATTTATTCAATCAGAAAATAAACCTGAATGGATGATTCTAAACGTATTACCAGTGTTACCACCAGATTTGCGTCCATTGGTACCACTTGACGGTGGACGTTTTGCAACGTCAGATTTAAATGATCTTTACCGTCGAGTTATTAACCGTAATAATCGTTTAAAACGCTTATTAGATTTAGCCGCACCAGATATCATTGTCCGTAACGAAAAACGGATGTTACAAGAATCAGTCGACGCATTATTAGATAATGGTCGTCGTGGTCGTGCTATTACTGGTTCAAATAAACGTCCACTGAAGTCTCTTGCTGATATGATTAAAGGTAAGCAAGGTCGTTTCCGTCAAAACTTGTTAGGTAAGCGTGTTGACTATTCTGGTCGTTCGGTTATTACTGTAGGTCCTTACTTACATTTGCATCAATGTGGCTTACCGAAAAAAATGGCACTTGAATTATTCAAACCATTTATTTACGGAAAATTAGAGCGTCGCGGTTATGCAACAACCATTAAAGCAGCGAAAAAAATGGTTGAACGTGAAGATGCGGTTGTTTGGGATATTTTAGATGAAGTTATCCGAGAACACCCAGTATTACTAAACCGTGCACCTACATTACATAGATTAGGTATTCAAGCATTTGAACCGATTCTAATTGAAGGTAAAGCGATTCAATTACATCCATTAGTCTGTGCAGCATTTAATGCGGACTTCGATGGTGACCAAATGGCGGTTCACGTTCCATTAACATTAGAAGCACAATTAGAAGCTCGTGCGTTAATGATGTCAACTAACAATATTCTTTCGCCAGCAAGTGGTGAGCCTATTATTGTTCCTTCTCAGGATGTGGTTTTAGGTCTTTACTATATGACTCGTGATAAAGTCAATGCTAAAGGCGAAGGGATGATTTTAACAGGGCCTAAAGAAGCTGAAAAACTATATCGTTTAGGTTTAGTTGAATTGCACGCTAAAGTTAAAGTTCGTATTACTGAAAGCCAACATAATAGTGTGGGTGAGTGGGAAGATACCACTTCGGTTGTTGATACAACTGTTGGTCGTGCGATCTTATGGTTAATTATGCCAAAAGGAATGAGCTTCTCTGTTATTAATCAACCACTTGGTAAAAAAGCAATCTCTAAAATTTTAAATATCTGTTATCGCCAATTAGGCATGAAAGATACAGTTATTTTAGCTGACCAAATTATGTACACAGGGTTTGCCTACGCTGCGCGTTCTGGTGTATCGGTTGGTATTGATGATATGGAAATTCCAGCGAAGAAATCGCAAATCATCAATGAGGCTGAAATTGAAGTTGCTGAGATTCAAGAACAGTTCCAATCAGGTTTAGTAACGGCAGGTGAACGTTATAACAAAGTTATTGATATTTGGGCAGCAGCCAATGAACGCGTTGCTAAAGCCATGATGGATAACTTATCAACTGAAAAAGTGATTAACTGTAAAGGTGAAGAAGAAGTTCAGTCTTCTTTCAATAGTATTTATATGATGGCCGACTCTGGTGCGCGTGGTTCTGCTGCACAGATTCGTCAGCTTGCTGGTATGCGTGGTTTGATGGCAAAACCAGATGGCTCAATTATTGAAACACCAATTACAGCAAATTTCCGTGAAGGATTAAACGTACTTCAGTACTTTATTTCGACCCATGGTGCGCGTAAAGGTCTTGCCGATACCGCATTAAAAACAGCGAACTCAGGTTATTTAACGCGCCGTTTAGTTGATGTTGCACAAGATTTAGTGGTTATCCAAGATGACTGTGGCACTTTAGAAGGTGTGGTGATGACGCCAGTTATCGAAGGTGGCGATGTTAAAGAACCACTTCGTGAACGTGTTTTAGGTCGTGTTACTGCTGAAGATGTGTTAAAACCAGGCGGTGCAGATATCTTAATTCCGCGCAACACGTTACTTGATGAAAGTAAATGTGACTTACTTGAAGCTGAATCTGTAGATAGTGTTAAAGTCCGTTCTGTTGTTTCGTGTGATACTGACTTTGGTGTTTGTGCAAAATGCTATGGTCGTGATTTAGCCCGTGGTCACTTGGTCAATAAAGGTGAAGCAATCGGTGTTATTGCTGCACAATCAATCGGTGAGCCAGGTACACAGTTAACCATGCGTACGTTCCATATCGGTGGTGCGGCATCGCGAGCAGCAGCGGAATCAAGTGTCCAAGTTAAAAACAAAGGTAGTATTAAATTAACTAATGCTAAATTTGTAACTAACCCAGACAAGAAATTGGTTATTACTTCGCGTAATGCCGAGCTAACCATTATTGATGATTTAGGTCGAATGAAAGAAACTTATAAAGTTCCTTATGGTTCGATTTTAAGCAAAGGTAATGGCGAGGCAGTTGACGCAGGTGAAACTGTTGCTAACTGGGATCCACATACAATGCCTGTTATCTCTGAGACTAAAGGGTATATTCGTTTTGTGGATATGATTGATGGTCAAACTATTACTCGTCAAACTGACGAATTAACAGGTTTATCATCTATTGCGATATTAGATGTAGCTGAACGTACTGGTGTAGGTAAAGATCTGCGCCCAGCAATTAAAATTGTTGATGCTAAAGGTGATGATATCTATTTGGCTGGTACAGAAATGCTTGCTCAATATTTCTTACCAGGTAAAGCATTAGTCCAGTTGGAAGATGGTGCTGAAATTAATATTGGTGACACGCTTGCTCGTATTCCTCAAGCATCTGTTGGTACCAAAGATATTACCGGTGGTTTACCACGCGTTGCTGATTTATTTGAAGCACGTAAACCAAAAGAGTCTGCTATCTTGGCTGAAATTGATGGTATTATTTCATTTGGTAAAGAAACAAAAGGTAAACGTCGCTTAATTATCACGCCATTGGATGGTAGTGAACCATACGAAGAGATGATTCCAAAATGGCGTCAACTTAACGTGTTTGAAGGTGAACAAGTTGGGCGTGGTGATGTGATTTCGGATGGTCCTGAATCAGCGCATGATATTCTGCGTTTACGTGGTGTTAATGCGGTGACACGTTATATTGTTAACGAAGTTCAAGAAGTTTATCGTCTGCAAGGTGTAAAAATCAATGATAAACATATTGAAGTTATCGTACGACAAATGTTACGTAAGGCAACAGTTATTCACCCAGGTGGTTCTCGTCTGCTTGAAGGTGAACAGCTTGAAGTTTCTCGCTTGAAGATTATTAATCGTGAACTTGAAGCACAAGGCAAAGAGCCGATTGTTTACTTGCATGACTTGCTTGGTATTACTAAAGCATCATTGACGACTGAATCGTTTATTTCTGCTGCTTCGTTCCAAGAAACGACTCGTGTATTAACTGAAGCTGCGGTGGCAGGTAAGAATGATGAACTGCGTGGCTTAAAAGAAAACGTTATTGTTGGTCGATTAATTCCAGCAGGTACTGGTTATGCTTACCATAAAGAACGTTTACGTAAACGCGCAATGCCATCAGTCGATGAGGTTCCAGCAACCATTTCAGCAGAAGAAGCAACAGCTAACTTAGCTGAATTGTTAAATTCTGCCGAAGAGAATCAATAATTTTTTTAACTCAATTTACAAATAGCACGCATGGCGTGCTATTTTTTTATATGATGTTTAATTTAGAAATGTAAAAGGAGATAAGGATGTATATTGTAATGAACCGTTTTAAAATTAAACGAGGTAGTGAAGATGCTTTTATTGAAATATGGCGCAACCGCGATAGCCATTTGAAAGAAATGAAAGGTTTTAATCGTTTTTACTTTTTACAAGGAAAAACAGAAGAAGATTACACGTTATTTTCTTCATTTGTTGAGTGGGATTCAAAAGATGATTTTGATGCTTGGGTAAACTCACCACATTTCAAGCATACACACCGTAACATAGATAATAGACCAAATAATAAAGATATTTATTTCGACTCAGCACAACTAGAATGTTTTGAAGTTATTTTATAAACCAAAAAACAGTTATGGTCGCCAGTAATAATAACGATAGAGTCTTATGATAAGCAGAAAGCTTTATGAGCAATGACAAATAATGGTGGAATCTGTTTTTTATAGTTGTCATTATTTTCATTCTACAGGCGTTGCAAGCCAACATTCTAGCTACAGATAATGCTATTTTACACAGAACGTTACACATTAAAACAGTGTAATAATAGACTAAAAATTATTCAGAAAAGTAATTAATTTTATTGAATTTTTATTTTTAAGCAAGTAAGGTTTCAACTTGCTTGCGTTATGAAATTTCAGATTTACCTTTCTTCAGTGTCTAAAAAACAAATCTTATTATATTTTTTATGATCTAGTTCACAAAATTGAATATCAAGATTCGCAAATGATCCACCATATAAAATAGCAATCCCTTTTGATTATTGTGTTTAACTAACTTGGTAACAAATTTCCTCTTTCTGAAGGAAAAACTCTCTATCCACATTCAAACACGTTTGTTTTACGCTTAAACCGTCCAATCTAAAATAACAATAAGAGAAATGTATTAGCTATGACCCAAATCAAATTTAGAATGTTTGAAGACAATCTTGAACCAGAGCTAGTTACCCAACAAACCATTAACATTATCAACAGTTGGTTAGCAAAGCACCAAATTATACAAAATGATGTTCAAAAAGCGATGTTATTTTCACATGTAAAAGCGATGGTTGAAAGGGCTAAAACATTAGAAAAACTACCTGAAATCGATCCTGCATTATTTGATGAACTTTCAGAAGAATCGTTAGAGCTGGCACGAAAGACGGTAGCGTTATTTGATAATTTACCAATAGAAGAAGCGTATTTATTGGCAGTTCATTATGAAGTTGCTAAAGCAAATTAAACAATTACTAGACAACTAAAAAACAATAATTAATAGGAGAAATGTTATGGCTGAGGTGGTCATTGTTATCGGCGATAGAATGGGAAAAGGGCAAAAAATTGCCACGGGAATTGATTCAGTAGCAGGTTGCCGTGCAATTGTTATTCCTGGCATGGCTGCAGATATGAAATTAGGTGATGTAATGAATAAGGAAAATGCCGATTTAGGGCTTTCTTTCTGTGGTAGTGGTGGGGCAGGTGCTATTACGGCACAAAATAAATATGGTTACCCACAGCGTCATGGTATGCGTTCAATTGAAGAAGGTGAAACGGCTATCAATGAAGGGTGTAAAGTCCTTGGTTTTGGGTTTATGGATACGGAAGAATTAGGACTGCGTATTGCAAAAGCATTTCTGAAAAAATACCCACGTTCATAATCGAAAAATGAATATGAAAAAACAAGAACAGATACTTGTGAGAGTAAAAGGTCATTGTGATTCTAAGCAACGAACATTTTCTAATGCCTTAAGTCAGGTTCAGAAAGAAGTATTGAAAAATACTAATAACATTCTGTTGCGTATAGAGCCGATTGATATTCAAGTGGTATCAGCAATAGAAAAGATAGTAATGGAACGTTTTTTATTTATTTTTTTACCAAGAAAAAAGACATTTTATGAAATCACCCTTGATGTATCTGTTAATGTAACTTTTATTGATTTAAATGATATTGAATTTACTTCTAAATAACATAACGTAAAAGGAAAGTTATGGAAATTTTAATTATTGCATTTAAGTCTATTATTATCGGTGGACTTTGTGGTTTTGGGGTTGGCGTTGGGGCTGCTCGAATGTTCCATGCGCCAACGTATCAAGGCATGGGGGCATTTCGTACATTGGGGGAGCTTAACTCATGCGAAGGCGATCCTACGGCGCACTTTTCATTTGGTTTAGGATTCTTTTTTAATGCATGGGCATCATCAGTTGCAGCAGGCTCTTTTACTCAAGATGTCGATCATAGAATCATTCCCAATTGGGGCGCTTCTTTATTGATGATAAAAAATCGTAATCTTGACGAAACCTTACACGATCCTAAAAAAATGGCTTTTGCATGCGCATTTGTTGGTATGGTTGTTGTGTTGTTTTTAAATACGACAACTTCAGTGATTCCAGATTCGCTAAAAATTACCGCAACTAAAGTTCTGGTTCCTGCTGCAAACTTGCTAGTTGCAACTGTTATGCCAGTTATTTTCTGGTTAGCCGCATTAGATGCTGGGCGCCGTAGTGGTTTTTGGGGCACATTGTTTGGAGGGCTTGCGCAGTTAATTATGGGGAATGCTGTACCTGGGCTGGTATTAGGGATATTGATTGGGAAAGGTGTTGATGATAGTGGCTGGAATCGTGTGATGAAAATCATGCTGGTGTCTGTCATTATTCTATTTGTTATGAGTGGGTATTTTCGTGGTTTTGATATGAAGATGATAAATTCATTTAGAGACGGTTTATCTTATTGGTTTAAATAATACAGGGAACATGTTATGAACACACAAACAACGATCAATAAAAGTTTTTGGTATGCTGATTGGTCATTCCCTATTATCTGTGGATTATTGTCTGCTGGTATTTTTGCTGGAACGCATACTTTCTATGTATATGGTATTGGTGCCTTTAACGAAATTGCTTTCGTTGCCATGCTTAAATCAGGAATGACTACGGGGGATTATGGTGCAGTTGCGGCTTTTGGGGCTAGCTTTTTATTTGCTCGAGTTATTGAAGGCTCATTAGTGGGTATATTGGATATCGGTGGCGCATTGCAAACCGGTATTGGGCTTGGTATACCTGCATTATTGCTAGCGGGAGGCTATACATTACCTGTTGAAAATTTCTTTGTTGCATTAATAACGGGGTTGGTTTTGGGGATCCTAACGGGTTTAATTATTATTCTGATCCGTAAATTTACGGTTAATGGTGGTTCTGGTTCAACATTTGGTGCCGATGTTATGATGGGTGCGGGCAATGCTTCTGGGCGTTTTCTTGGCCCAATGATTATTTTATCTGCTATGGTCGCTTCCATCCCTATTGGTATTGGTTCTTTATTGGGAGCACTGCTTTTTTATGTATGGAAAAAACCGATCACCGGTGGGGCTATTTTAGGCGCAATGATTTTTGGCGGTGTATTCCCAATCCTATAATATTAATTACTCTCTATAATTTATTCAATTGTAGAGAAGAGTGAAAAATTATGTATGATTTAATTATCAAAAATGCCAAACAGATTGATGAGTCAGTAACCGATATTGCTATTGTTAATGGTAAGATAGTTGCGATGGCTAGTTCTATTATAGGGCAATCTAAACGTGTACTGGATCTAAAAAATAAACATTATATTAGTGCTGGGTGGATTGATTCACACACGCATTGTTTTGCGCGATCCCCCCTCTATCATGATGAGTCAGATTTGATTGGTGTAAAGACGGGTGTCACCGCTGTTATTGATGCTGGTAGCGTTGGTGCTATTGATGTTGATGAGTTTTATCAATTAGCTCAGCAAGCAAGTACACATGTTTACTCTTTTTTAAATATTTCTAAAATTGGCTTATTAAGACAAAGTGAGCTCGCCGATATGCAGGATATTGACGCGCCGTTATTTGATGAAGTATTAGCTAAATATCCTAATTTTATTATTGGCATCAAAGTGCGAATGAGTGGTAGTGTCGTGGGTAGAAATGGCATTTTACCATTAGTTAAAGCCAAAGAAATGCAAAAAAAGAGCGGTTTGCCCCTAATGATTCATGTTGGTAATAATCCCCCTGAGCTTGATGAAATTGCCGATTTATTAACTAAAGGTGACATTATTACACATTGTTTTAATGGTAAGCCCAATCAAATTTTTGATGAACAAAATCAATTGCGTGGTTCAATCAAAAGAGCAATCGAACGTGGAGTGATATTAGATATCGGCCATGGTGGTGAAAGTTTTAGTTTTTCAGTAGCAGAACGTGCTAAATGCTTGGGTATTTACCCCAATACGATTAGCTCTGATATTTACTCTAAAAACCGTCTACATGGTCCAGTTTTTAGCTTGGCTAATGTGATGACGAAGTTTATTTGTCTTGGTTATAGCCGAAAAAGAATTATTGATAGTGTGACACAAAATGTGGCTCAAATTTTGCATATTAAAAATAAAGGTGTTTTATCGGTTGGTTATGATGCAGATTTGACCATTTTTGATATTAAACGGCAAACTATTTCATTATTAGATTCTGAAGGCGAAGTTAGGCAAAGTGATGAACAGTTTGTTCCTTTAGCATCTATTGTCGCTGATACGGGAAAGCATTTGATACGCATTGAACTAACAGAGGAAGGTAGTAAAAATGAGCTCAGAATCTCCAACTAAAAAAGATATTTATAATAAATATCACTTAAAAAAGGTAATTAATGCGTCAGGAAGAATGACCATTTTAGGTGTATCAACTCCAAGATCTGAAGTGATTGATACGGTATCATGTGGGCTAAATGAATATTTTGAAATTAAGGATTTAGTGGATAAAACAGGCCAATATATTGCGCAATTGCTCAATGTTGAAAATGCCGTGGTAGTATCGTGCGCTTCCGCTGGTATTGTTCAAGCGGTTGCGGGCTTGATTACCAAAGATGATCGTGACTTATTATTTAATTTGCATTCATCTGATAAATATGTTCCTCGTGAAATTATTGTCCCTAAAGGCCATAATATTAATTTTGGTGCACCAATTGGGACAATGGTTTCTTTAGGTGGTGGGATTATGGTTGAAGCAGGCTATGCAAATGAGTGTAAACCTGAACATATCGAATCACTAATTAATCCAGATACTGTTGCGATTTTATATGTTAAATCACATCATTGTGTACAAAAAAGCATGTTGTCGGTCGCGCAAACAGCTGCTATTGCTAGAAAATATGATATCCCATTGATTGTTGATGCAGCGGCGGAAGAAGATTTACAAACTTATTATCAACAAGGGGCTGATTTAGTGATTTACAGTGGCGCTAAAGCAATTGAAGGGCCGACCAGTGGTTTAGTCATTGGGCGTCATCAAGCGGTGGAATGGTTAAAATTACAGTCACAAGGTATTGGGCGGCCAATGAAGATAGGCAAAGAAGGTATTTTAGGATTAACAAAAGCTATTGAGCTTTATGTTACCGATCCACAATCAGAAACAGGACAACAGATGGTCGCTAAGATGACCCCATTTATTGAAAGTCTAAATACACTTAAAGGTATATCGGCTAAAGTGGTTTGGGATGGAGCTGGGCGTGATATTGCACGAGCCGAAATAGCATTTGATGCAAGTGTAATAGGTAAAACCGCAGTCGAGATAATTGAACTGATGAAACAAGGTGAGATTGCAGTGTATTTTAGAGAATATAAAGCCAATGAAGGCAAAGTTGATGCTGATGTGCGTAGTGTGACATCAACACAACTCGACATTATTTACCAAAAAATTAAAAATATTACTCAAGGAGCACAATAATGCAACTGACTCCAAATTATTATAATGATCGTGTTTGTTTAAATGTATTAGCGAATTCAATTGATAATGCGAAGGCGATTTATGAGGCAGCACAAACTTATGTTGTTGTTGGCATTTTATCTAAAAATTACGCCAATAATGAAGCAGCAATTGCTGATATGAAAAAGTATGCAGTAGCCATTGATAATGCTATTTCAATAGGACTTGGTGCTGGTGATCCTAATCAGTCAATGATGGTTTCTGAAATATCAGCTATACTCCAACCACAACATATTAACCAAGTGTTTACAGGGGTTGCAACCAGTCGAACTTTGTTAGGGCAAAAAGAATCTATCATTAATGGGTTAGTTTCGCCAACGGGAAAAGTTGGCTTAGTCAATATTGCAACAGGTCCGCTAAGCTCAAAATCTCCAGCTGCAATTGTTCCTGTTGAAACGGCTATTGCTTTATTAAAAGACATGGGTGGTAGCTCAATAAAATACTTTCCTATGGGTGGGCTAAAACATAAAGATGAATTTGCGTATGTAGCTAAATGTTGCGCTGAACATGATTTCTATCTTGAACCAACTGGTAGCATTGATCTAGATAATTATGAAACAATTTTAAAAATCGCCTTAGATGCAGGTGTGAAGAAAATTATCCCACACATCTATAGTTCTATTATTGATGAAGCAACAGGCGTAACACGGACTAATGATGTCAAACAACTTTTAGCTATCACACAAAAGCTTGTAGGATAAATAATGTCATCTAAAGTGCTATTCTCTTCTCAGCGATTAGCGTATTTATTTGATACCATAAAAAATGAAACGCTGCCACAACAAGAGTTAGCGAATCGTTTTTCGGTTTCTACTCGCACTATTCGCACTGATATTTCAGCACTTAATGGTATTTTAAGCGATTATGGAGCACAAGTTGATTATACCAAAAATATTGGATATCAACTTGTGGTAACCGATCCCATTCTTTATGCAACATTGCCTATCACTCAGGCAATTGAGCGCATCCCCCGAACAAGTAGAGAAAGAGTTTCGGCTTTATTGATTGCTTTTTTAACGCAATCCAATTCAGTAAAATTAGATGATATTGCTGGGAAATGGTTTTTAAGCCGTAGCACGCTGCAAAATGATGTTATTGAGGTTAAACAATATTTAGATAAATACAATTTATTAATCGAAAATCGTCCTTATTATGGTATGCGATTAGTTGGTGATGAGTTATCAATTCGTACCTGTTTAACCGATATTTTATGGCAACGGCATATGGCTGAAGATTTCATTACGGTTAATAGACTACGTAAAACAGTTTTAAATGATATCGATTTAGAGTATCTTGAAAAAATTCTTCAAAATCAACTTGAACGTTTTGAGCTAAAATTAAATGCTGAAGGGCAAGGATATCTACTTTATAGCTGTGCGGTTTCAATTACTCGAATTACTCAAGGGTATGAGTTACTTGAATATGATGTAGATCAAATTAATACTACTGTTATCAGCGCAGTGACTCAAATCTCTGAAGATGTTTCCTATTTCCTAGGCAGTGTGCTTTCCGATGCGGAATTTAATTATTTATGTGCTCAGGTTGTTTCTAGAACGATTATGGAATCGCCAAATCAGGCACAAAGCTTAGCAATGGTTAAACATATATTATCTTATATTAATGATACTTATCATTATAATTTATTAGAAGATAAGAAATTAAATCAAGATATATTAATTCATATTTCATCAATGTTATCGAGGATTAAATATCAAATTCGTACAACTAACCCTTTATTACATGAAATAAAAAAGTATTATCCTTTTGCTTATGATATTACGCTATCTGCTCTTGCTAATACCGAAAAGTATACTGGAGCAAAAATGACAGAGGATGAAATTAGCTACTTAGCGGTACATATCGGTGTGGCATTAGAGCGTAATTATAGCGCTGGACATGAAAGATGTGCGCAAATTTTACTTGTTAGCGAGCTTGGTAACGCAGCTTTGCGTATGATTGAGGCAAAAATTAAAAGGGATTTTCCCCATATTAAAATAAATCGCACACTTTCTTATCGAGAGTATGAACAGCTTTCCAATATTGAAGAAGATTTTATTGTTTCAACTGTTCGTTTAACAGAAAAAAATAAACAAATAGTTAAAATTGCACCATTTCCTACATCTTATCAGCTTGAACAATTGGGTCGATTGGCAATGATAGATAGAAAGATGCCTTATATTATTGAGCGTTTTTTTAGTGAAAAATTTTTTCTAATTATTGACCAACCCATGACCCAAAAGGAACTTTTTAACAAAGTTTGCAAAAAACTTGAACAAATGGGGTATGTTGATGTTGATTTTTACCCTTCTGTTATTGAGCGAGAGGCAATTGTTTCTACGCTATTGGGTGAAAATATTGCTATTCCTCACTCTGTTGGGTTGCTGGCTAAAAAGACGATAGTAACTACCATATTGGCTCCACAGGGGATCGTGTGGGATAAAAATCAAGTTGCCTATGTTATTTTTTTATTGGCAATTAGTAAAAATGAATATGAAGATGCAATGCGTATTTATAATTTATTTGTTAACTTTGTCAAAGAAAAATCTACTAAGCGTTTATTAGATAGCAAAACGTTTAATGATTTTCGTGCAATTGTCAAAGATAGCTTTGGTCGATTGTCATAATATAATGTCTGATTAGTTTATTTATTGTTTTTGTCTTAAATCGTGTTTTTAGCAAAAATTTTCTAAAAATAAAAAAATATTCAGAATAAATATTAAGGTAATAATCAATAGCTAAAACAAATTATCTTGCTTATGCCCATTGACGAAATCATGATTTAAAGGTAATATGCGCGCCTTATGGCATTGTGTAGTTTTTAGCTACGCTAAATAAATTTTTAAGGTAGTATGCATATCTTATGCAAAATAGATTACCATTAACTATTGACCCGATTAAAGCAGCACAAAAACGACTTGATTATACTGGATATTATCCACTTCAAGCGATAAAGAGGGTTGAAAATCCAAAAAGTGATATCGCCTGTAGTTTATCTTTTCATTATGATGAACAAAAGCTTTGTGTTATCGCTATTGATACAAAAATGACGTTAGAACAAACTTGTCAACGTTGTTTTGAACCTTTTGTCACTGAAGTTCATGTGATGAATAAATTTAGCCCTGTTAAGAGCGATGCTCAAGCAGAGGCACTACCGGAACATTATGAGCCCGTTCTGATGAACGAGTTTGGCGAAGTAGATATATTAACGTTACTTGAGGACGAAATTATTCTCTCGCTACCGATTGCGCCGGTACATGATAGTAAACACTGCGAAGTGTCAGAGGCAGATATGGTATTTGGTGAAATTCCAACTGAGAATGAAAAAACAAATCCATTTGCAATTTTAGTTAGTTTAAAGAATAAGGGGTAAATCCATGGCTGTTCAACAGAATCGTAAAACTCGTGCAAAACGTGGTATGCGTCGTTCTCATGATGCATTAACTGTTGCTAATATCTCAGTTGATGAATCAGGTAAAACACATTTACGTCATCACGTAACCGCTGATGGTTATTATCGTGGTCGTAAAGTGATTTCTAAATAATTACTAAGTAATTATTTAGAAATTCTCAGGTGACATTTTGGATAATCTAACCATTGCGTTAGATGCTATGAGCGGGGACTTCGGTCCTCGTGTTGTTGTTCCTGCTGCAATACACGCACTGAATTGTTATCAAAATCTATCTATCTTTCTGGTGGGATGCTCAACAGAAATCAATCTTTTTTTACCTAAAGAAAAAGCAAAATTAATTACTCAATATCAACAAGAAGGTCGGTTAATATTAACGGAGTCGACCACAGTTATTGCCAATGATATGAGGCCTTCTTATGCAATTCGTCATAGTCAAGGCTCCTCTATGAGAATGGCGCTTGAACTAGTTAAAGAGAATAAAGCTCAAGCATGTGTAAGTGCGGGTAATACTGGCGCGTTAATGGGATTGTCAAAACTATTATTACGTTCATTAACTGGTATAGATCGCCCAGCACTTGTTGCCACAGTTCCTGCATTAAATAATCAAAATACCGTAGTATTGGATTTAGGCGCTAATGCAGAGTGCGATAGCAATATGTTAGTGCAGTTTGCGATAATGGGCGAAATTTTAGCTAAAACAGTACTTAAGATTGACCATCCCCGTGTCGCGTTACTTAATATTGGTGAAGAAGATAGTAAAGGTTTGGATAAGATTCGTTTAGCGTCTTCTATTTTAAAATCAAATAACCAAATGAATTATATTGGCTATTTAGAAGGTAACGAACTTTTAACAGGTAAAACAGATGTACTTGTTTGTGATGGTTTTGTGGGTAATGTAACGTTAAAAACAGTTGAAGGTTTAATAAAAATTTTTATGTCTTCGTTTAAATTATCCCTATCTCATCATTCATTATTAATGAAATTATTAAGTAAATGGCTACAAAGAAAGATCGCGAAAAATTTTGGTTATTTAGATCCTGGAAGATATAATGGAGCTTGCTTGCTTGGACTTCGAAGTATTGTGATTAAAAGTCACGGTAGTGCCAATCAAAAATCATTTTATGCAGCAATAGAACAAGCTATTTTGGCTATACAAACAAATATACCAGAGAAGATTGCAATGAGTCTTTCTTCCGCACTACCCAAGAGCGAATAATTAGATGTATACAAAGATATTAGGAACTGGGAGTTATCTTCCAAAACAGATAAGAACTAATGCAGATCTTGAAAAAATGGTCGATACTAGTGATGAATGGATCACAACGCGTACTGGTATTAAAGAAAGACGTATTGCAGAACCAAATGAAACGGTAACGAGCATGGCTTATGAAGCCGCAATGAATGCAATTGAAATGGCCAATATTGATAAAGAAGAAATCGGTATGATTATTTTTGCAACGGCAACCTCGGTCAATGCATTTCCAAGTTCTGCAACAGAATTACAGGCCAAATTAGACATTGGTGATGTTGTTGCGTTTGATGTATCTGCAGCTTGTTCTGGATTTATTTATGCACTCGATATTGCAGATAAATATATTAAAAGCGGTGCTATTAAATACGCTTTAGTCGTTGGTTCAGATATGTTAACACGTGGCGTGGATCCAAATGACCGTGGAACCATTATTATTTTTGGTGATGGTGCAGGAGCAGTTGTTGTGGGCGCATCAGAAGAGCCTGGTATTGTCGCTTCACACCTCCATGCTGATGGTCGTTATGGCAATTTATTAAAGTACCCATATGTTGATCGTCGTAATATAGACGATCCAGTCTATATGACTATGCATGGTAATGAAGTATTTAAAGTTGCAGTTAAAGAGCTTTCAAATTTGGTTGATGAACTTTTGGTTGAGAATGCGTTTAACAAAGCCGATTTGGATTGGCTTGTGCCACATCAAGCAAATTTGAGAATTATTTCTGCGACTGCTAAACGACTAGATTTGGACATGAGTAAAGTTATTGTTACATTAGATAAGCAGGGTAACACCTCAGCTGCCTCTGTGCCTTGCGCTTTAGATGCTGGTGTGCGAGATGGACGAATTCAACGAGGTCACTTAATTTTGTTAGAAGCGTTTGGTGGTGGATTTGTTTGGGGATCAGCACTAGTTAGATTTTAGTTTGTTTTTATAATCAAGGATTTAATAATGACCAAATTTGCAATGGTATTTCCAGGACAAGGTTCACAAGCTGTCGGTATGTTAAAAGAACTTGCTGATAATTATTCAATTGTGAAATCAACATTTGATGAAGCTTCTGAAGTACTCGGTTATGATTTATGGAAGCTGGTACAAGAAGGCCCTGTAGAAAAATTAAATAAAACATGGCAAACACAACCAGCGCTACTTGCTGCTTCTGTTGCAATATTTAGAGTATGGCAAAGTGTCAGTGGTGCTCAACCTGCTTTTATGGCTGGTCATAGTTTAGGAGAATATTCAGCATTAGTCTGTGCTGGTGTTATTGACTTCAAAGATGCCATAAAATTAGTTGAATTACGAGGTAAATTAATGCAAGACGCTGTGCCAAGTGGCACAGGTGCAATGTATGCTATTATTGGATTAGATAATGAATCTATTAGCAAAGCATGTGAACAAGCCGCTGAAGGTCAAATTGTTGCTCCAGTAAATTTTAACTCCCCAGGTCAAGTTGTTATCGCTGGGCATAAAGAAGCCGTTGAACGGGCTGCTGCATTGTGTAAAGAGGCTGGTGCAAAGCGAGCTCTACCACTTGCTGTTAGCGTGCCATCTCATTGTGCGTTAATGAAACCTGCAGCAGATAAATTAGCCAATACATTAAACGATATAGAATTTAGTACGCCAAATTTTGCAGTTATCAATAATACTAATGTTAAAATTGAAACATCAGCTGAAAAAATCAAAGCTGCACTAATTGCTCAGCTTTACAGCCCTGTTCGTTGGACTGAAACTGTTGAAGAAATGGCGAAACAAGGTGTAACGCTTTTAGTTGAAGTTGGTCCTGGTAAAGTGTTAACAGGACTAACTAAACGTATTGTTGATACCTTGTCTGGTTGTGCTGTTAATGATAAAGCTTCATTAGATGCTGCATTAGAAAATACTAGATAAAAAATAAAAAAAGGGGTTGTTATGAACTTATCAGGAAAAATTGCGTTAGTAACTGGTGCAAGCCGTGGGATTGGTAAAGCGATTGCGGAAAAACTAGTTGCTTGTGGCGCAACCGTTATTGGTACAGCGACAACAGAAAAAGGTGCTGATGCCATTAGCCAATATTTAGGTTCACATGGGAAAGGTTTTATTTTAAATGTGACCGATGAGACATCAATTGAATCTGTTATTGCCGCAATTAAAACTGAATTTGGTGATATTGATATTCTAGTTAATAACGCTGGTATTACTCGTGATAATTTATTAATGCGAATGAAAGAAGATGAATGGCAAGATATTTTAAATACAAATTTAACGTCTGTTTTTCGGTTATCTAAAGCATTATTGCGCACAATGATGAAAAAGCGTTATGGCAGAATTGTCACTATTGGCTCAGTAGTGGGCACAATGGGTAATGCTGGTCAAGCTAACTATGCTGCAGCAAAAGCTGGTTTAATTGGTTTTAGTAAATCATTAGCGCGTGAAGTTGCATCGCGCGGTATAACTGTTAATGTAGTTGCACCTGGCTTTATTGCAACAGACATGACAAAAGCATTAACTGATGAGCAAAAAGCTTTAACATTGGCACAAGTACCTGCAGGGCGTTTAGGTGAGCCAACTGAAATTGCAAATGCTGTAGCATTTTTGGTCTCAGATGAAGCATCTTACATTACTGGCGAAACTTTACATGTCAATGGTGGTATGTATATGGTGTAATTGCCTAGAATAGTGTAAAATGAGTCAATACATTGAAGTTTTGTATGAAAAATAAGCAATTGGGTTGAAAAATGATTGGCATCTTTTTCAACATTTTATAAACTTACATTCACCGCCACTTTCGGCGATTTTTATAGGAAAAAAAAGAGTATGAGCACTATTGAAGAGCGAGTTAAGAAAATTATTGTTGAGCAACTTGGTGTAAAAGAGGAAGAAGTTAAAAATGAATCTTCTTTCATCGAAGATCTTGGCGCTGACTCTCTTGATACAGTTGAATTAGTTATGGCTTTAGAAGAAGAATTTGATACTGAAATTCCTGATGAAGAAGCTGAAAAAATCACAACTGTTCAATCAGCAATTGATTATATTACTGCGAATCAATAAGGTTTAGCAGAGTTTTCATAATAGGCGGTCATATGATCGCCTAGTTTGCATCTACTTATTTAATTCTAAATGAAATAAAAGCGGTATAGATTGGCAGAAAACTCAAAATAAAATTTTCAGTGATTCAAATTTCATTTCAATCCTTTTCTGGAGGACAATGTGTCTAAACGCAGAGTTGTTGTTACTGGAATGGGCATGATATCTCCTGTAGGTAATACAGTTGAATCCACTTGGCAAGCTTTACTCGCTGGGCAAAGTGGCGTTGAACTCATAGAACACTTCGATACAGCCCCTTTCGCAACACGCTTCGCAGCGATGGTTAAAAACTTTAATGGCGAAGATTATAATATTTCACGCAAAGATGCTCGTAAAATGGATTTTTTTATTCAATACGGTATTGCTGCGGGCATGCAAGCAATGCAAGATGCGGGCATTGAGATCACGGAAGAAAATGCTGAACGAATTGGTTGCGCGATAGGCTCAGGTATTGGTGGACTTGGGTTAATTGAAGAAAACCACAGCGCATTAGTCAATGGTGGGCCACGTAAGATTAGCCCGTTTTTTGTTCCATCAACAATTGTTAATATGATTGCTGGTCATTTATCCATTATTTATGGATTAAAAGGACCCAGTATTACTATTGCCACAGCATGTTCTTCTGGTGTGCATAATATTGGTCATGCAGCACGTATGATTGCCTATGGTGATGCAGATGCTATGTTAGCAGGTGGTGGAGAGAAAGCTAGTACGCCACTTGGTATTGGTGGTTTTGGGGCTGCTCGTGCCTTATCAACTAACAATGATAATCCTAAAGCAGCAAGTCGCCCTTGGGATAAAGATCGTGATGGCTTTGTGCTAGGAGATGGTGCAGGGATTATGTTCTTAGAAGAATATGAGCATGCCAAAAAACGTGGTGCTAAAATTTATGCTGAAGTTGTTGGTTTTGGTATGAGTGGTGATGCTTATCATATGACTTCTCCTCCCGCGGATGGCAGTGGTGCAGCTTTAGCAATGAAATGTGCACTTCGTGATGCGGGCATTAACCCTGAGCAAGTTGGTTATATCAATGCTCATGGCACTTCGACGCCCGCTGGTGATAAAGCTGAAACTCAAGCTGTAAAAAGCATATTTAAAGCAAATGCCAACAAAGTTATGGTTAGTTCAACTAAATCAATGATAGGGCATTTATTGGGTGCTGCGGGTGCAGTTGAGTCAATTTTTACTGTACTTGCATTGAGTGATCAAGCCGTGCCACCAACAATTAATTTAGATAATCCTGATGATGGTTGCGATCTTGATTATGTTCCACATACTGCTCGTCAAGTTAAAAACTTAGAATACGCACTTTGTAATTCTTTTGGTTTCGGTGGAACTAATGGTTCAGTGCTGTTTAAGAAAATCTAATATCTTATTATCCACCAATAGGTTATTATTGGTGGGATATTTTTAATATAAATTTTCACTGATAAAACTTATAATAAAAATGGCTTCCCTCTTTTATTTTCAATTAGAACTCGTAATTAAAGAGAATAAGAATATTTTCCCTGCTTGTGTTATAATTGCAAACTAATTTTATAGCTTAATTTTGGTAATTATGGCGCAACCTAAATTTATTCACCTTCATTTGCATAGTGATTTCTCAATGATTGATGGGATTGCCAAAGTTGGCACATTAGTAAATGAAGTGAGCAAGTTACAGATGCCCGCTTTTGCGATCACTGATTTTACTAATCTTTGTGGACTAGTTAAGTTTTATGGCTCAGCAATGTCTAAAGGTATTAAACCGATCATTGGTGCCGATCTTGCTATTAGAAGCCCCCAAATGCCTGATGATATTTATCGTTTAACTCTATTAGCGGCTAATAATCAAGGGTATCAAAATCTTACTTTATTAATTTCTAAAGCTTATCAACGAGGGTATATTGGTGATTTTCCCGTTGTTGATAATGAGTGGTTGATTGAGCATCGAGCTGGGTTAATTGTATTAGCTGGGCGTGAAAGCGATATTGGTATTGGCATTGTTCGCAATAATCAAATTATCATTGATAATGCGATTAATTTTTATCTTGCAAATTTTCATGACCATTTTTATTTTGAATTAGTACGAACTAAACGCAACAATGAAGAACTATTTATTCATCGTGCTGTAAGTCTGGCCGAACAATATTTGTTACCAGTCGTTGCAACTAATGATGTTCGATTTTTAAAAGCTTCTGATTTTGAAGCTCATGAGATTCGTGTTGCTATTCATGATGGCAATACATTAGATGATCCTTCTAGGCCTAAAAATTACTCGTCCGAGCAATATCTACGTTCAGAACAGGAAATGTGTGAGTTATTTTCTGATATTCCTGAAGCCCTTGAAAATAGTGTTGAAATAGCAAAGCGTTGTAATGTTTCTATCCGGTTGGGAGAGTATTTTTTACCTAAATTTCCAACTGGCGATATGTCAACTGAAGACTTTTTAGTGCATAAATCGCGTGAAGGATTAGAAGAAAGATTAACGTTTTTATTTCCTGATCCTGAAATCAGAAAACAAAGAAGATCTGAATATGATGAACGTTTAGAAACGGAATTAACTGTTATTAATCAAATGGGTTTTCCTGGCTACTTTCTAATTGTTATGGAATTCATTCAATGGTCAAAAGATAATGATATTCCTGTAGGACCAGGGCGAGGCTCTGGTGCAGGTTCACTCGTTGCGTATGCTTTAAAAATTACCGATTTAGATCCACTTGCGTTTGATTTGCTTTTTGAACGTTTTCTAAATCCAGAACGTGTTTCAATGCCCGATTTTGATGTTGATTTTTGTATGGAAAAACGCGATCTGGTTATTGATCATGTTGCTGATATGTATGGGCGAGATGCTGTTTCCCAAATTATAACCTTTGGTACTATGGCAGCTAAAGCGGTAATACGGGATGTTGGTCGAGTGCTTGGACATCCTTATGGATTTGTTGATCGTATTTCTAAATTAATACCTTTAGATCCAGGCATGACTCTTGCTAAAGCTTTTGAAATTGAGTCTCAGCTTCAAGATTTATATGATAATAATGAAGAAGTTAAATCATTAATCGATATTGCACGCCAATTGGAAGGTGTAACTCGAAATGCAGGTAAGCATGCAGGGGGAGTAGTTATTTCCCCAACTAAGATTACTGATTTTTCACCAATTTATTGTGATCCAGAAGGCCATCATCCAGTTACTCAGTTTGATAAAAACGATGTTGAATATGCAGGGCTTGTCAAGTTTGACTTTTTAGGGCTAAGAACATTAACCATTATTGATTGGGCCATCAAAATGATTAATGATCGTCAGCTTCGAACTGGAAAAGAAAGAGTCGATATCACTAGAATTCCTTTAGATGATGAAAAATCGTTTGAATTATTGTTAAAAGCTGAAACCACAGCCGTATTCCAGTTAGAATCTAGAGGGATGAAAGACTTAATCAGACGGTTAAAACCGGACTGTTTTGAGGATATGATTGCTTTAGTTGCACTATTTCGCCCTGGTCCATTACAATCAGGTATGGTAGATAACTTCATTGACCGCAAACATGGTCGAGAAGAGGTTTCTTATCCCGATATTAAATATCAACATGAATCATTAAAACCTATTTTAGAGCCAACATACGGTATTATTTTATATCAAGAACAAGTTATGCAAATCGCACAGACCTTATCAGGTTATACACTAGGCGGTGCTGATTTACTACGTCGAGCTATGGGTAAGAAAAAGCCCGAGGAGATGGCAAAGCAACGTTCTGTTTTTAAAGAAGGGGCAGAAAAACAGGGCATTGATGGCGAATTGTCAATGAGAATATTTGATCTGGTTGAGAAGTTTGCTGGGTATGGTTTTAATAAATCTCATTCGGCGGCATATGCACTTGTTTCTTATCAAACGTTATGGCTAAAAACTCACTATCCTGCCGAATTTATGGCTGCGGTTATGACTGCTGATATGGATAATACTGATAAAATTGTCGGTTTGGTTGACGAGTGCTTACGAATGGGATTAAAAGTCAACCCTCCTGATATTAACAGTGGGCTTTATCATTTTCATGTAAATGATAAAGGAGAAATTGTTTATGGAATAGGTGCGATAAAAGGCGTTGGAGAAGGGCCTATAGAGGCAATTGTTGAAGCACGTAATAGTGGTGGATACTTCAAAAATATTTTTGAGCTTTGTGCCAGAACAGATATGAAGAAGGTTAACCGCCGTGTGCTTGAAAAACTCACTATGGCAGGGGCATTTGATAAATTAGGTCCCCATCGAGCAGCTATTTTACATAGTATCAATGATGCAATGCAGGCAGCTGATCAATATGCTAAAGCGCAACATATTGGCCAAGAAGATATGTTTGGTGTGTTAGCAGAAGAGCCCGAACAAGTTGAGCATGCTTATGCTGCGGTTCCAGAATTGCCTGATCAAGTTTTGCTTGATGGAGAGCGTGAAGCTTTAGGGCTTTATTTAACAGGGCATCCTGTAACGCAATATTTAAAAGAATTAAATCGTTATACAGGTGGGCTACGAATTAGTGAAGCATCGCCGACAGGATGGGGAAAAGTGGTCACTTTTGCAGGCATTGTAGTAGATGCTAGGGTTAGAATTACCAAAAGAGGGAACAAGATTGGTTTATTTACTTTAGATGATCGTTCTGGTCGAATTGATGGTATGCTTTTTGCGGAGTCTTTAGAAAATTTTGGGCATTTACTTGTAAAAGATAAAATTTTAATTGTGACGGGGCAAGTTAGCCATGACGATTTTAATGGTGGCTTTAAAATGTCGGTGCGCGATATTGTCGATTTAAAAGATGCTCGAACTAAATATGTAAAAGGATTGTCCATTACGTTAACGGAAAACGAAACAAATCAAGCAATATTACAACGTTTGCAACAGTTATTAGAACCTTATCGGCATGGGAGTGTACCCGTTAACTTATATTATCATCGAGACGATTCAGTTGTGAGGATCCAATTTGGCACGAAATGGAGAATTATCCCGGAAGATGCTTTGGTTGTTGAACTAAAGACTCTACTTGGTGTTGAGCGTATAGAATTTGAGTTTGAATAAATCAGATAAACTTATTAATAATAGTAAGAATTATAAATTTATTGAATAAATGAAGTTATATTTCAGTCAATGTGAGAGGCATAATAGTTGAAGCCTAATAATACAAATGTAGGTGGCTTCAATGAGTGTTACATAGTAGAATTGACTTAATTTTATCTTAAGATTTAGTCAGTATATTGTATTAGGTAGTGTATTTTTTTAAAATACCGAATAAATTAAGAGGCAATTACAAGCGTTATGAATAATTTTTTGGAATTTGAAAAGCCGATAGCGGAATTAGAAGCAAAAATTAATTCCTTGAAGAATATAGATTCGCAACAAGTAGAATTAGATATTAATTTAGATAAAGAAATTAAGCAATTACATAAAAAAAGCCGTGAGTTAACAAAAAAAATATTTGCTAATTTAACGCCTTGGGAAATTGCGCAACTAGCTAGGCATCCAAATCGCCCTTATACATTAGATTATATAAAAGAAATTTTTACCGATTTTGATGAATTGGCTGGTGACAGAGCCTATGCTGACGATAAAGCAATTGTTGGTGGGATCGCTCGTATTGATGAGCGCTCGGTGGTGGTTATTGGACATCAAAAAGGTCGTGAAACAAAACAGAAGATTTATCGTAATTTTGGTATGCCAGCCCCAGAAGGTTATCGTAAAGCTTTACGGTTAATGCAACTAGCTGAACGTTTTAAATTGCCTATTATTACCTTTATTGATACTCCTGGGGCTTATCCAGGCATTGGTGCCGAAGAGCGAGGTCAAGCAGAAGCTATTGCTCGTAATTTAAGAGAAATGTCACGCCTTAAAGTTCCTACTATTTGCACCGTCATTGGGGAAGGTGGCTCTGGTGGAGCGCTAGCGATTGGTGTGGCAGATAAGGTTAATATGCTTCAATATAGTACTTATTCTGTTATCTCACCAGAAGGTTGTGCTTCTATTTTATGGAAAAGTGCAGATAAAGCGCCAATTGCTGCGGAAGCCATGAACATGACGGCAGATAATTTATTAAAATTAAATTTAATTGATTCAATCGTGCAAGAGCCTCTAGGTGGCGCTCACCGAGATTACGCTACCGTATCTGTTTCACTTAAAACACAACTGCTTAGTGATCTTGATGAGCTTGAAAATATGGATTTATCTACATTACTAGAAAGAAGATTCCAACGTTTGATGAACTATGGTTATGTAAGGTAATTTTAAACTCGGAATACTATAATGAAAAAAACAGCAGGACTACTGCGTATTTTTAATGCAACAAAATACTCTTTAAAAGGCTTAAAATCGGCGATCAAATATGAAACAGCATTTCGCCAAGAGTTAATTTTATTGATTGTAGCTTATATTATTGTGATGCTGGTCGATTTTTCTATTTATGAGCGAATTTTGTTATTGGGATCGATTGGTGTTGTGATGATTACAGAGCTAATTAATAGCGCGATTGAGTGTGTTGTTGATCGCATTAGCACTGAGAGACATGATTTGTCTGGTCGAGCAAAAGACTATGGCTCAGCCGCAGTCTTTTTATCGTTATTATTGGCGGTTATTTTGTGGATTTATCTATTTTCTTGCCATTTTTTTTCATGATTTTTTACTTAAATATGGGATTTTCTGAAAGTGTTTGACAACCAATAATAAAAAGTTATTCCGCAACTAACTCTTTAATGATGAAACTTCCTGTTTTATGAATGTCTAAAGTGGTTTTCAACCACGGCATGATTGTAAGCATCTGTTCATGTAATTTCCATGGTGGGTTAATTACTATCATTCCTGATGCTGTCATGCCTTTTTGATTACTATCAGGTTTGATGGCAAGTTCAAACTGAGAAATACGTTTAATACCTAAATTAACAATATTATCAATCATTTTTTGCGTTTGGGTACGAGATACCACCGGATACCAAATTAGATAGACACCTGTAGCAAAACGTTTATAGGCTTCAAATAGTGCAGCAGGAATTCTTTGATAGTCATCTTTTATTTCATAGGAAGGATCGATTAGGATAATCCCTCGTCGTGAACTCGGTGGTAACTTTGATTTTAATTGTGCGAAACCGTCTTCACGTAATACTTTTGTTCGTTTATCTTTATTAAATTCTTGTCTCAATAAGGGGTAGTCTGTTGGATGTAATTCGGTAAGATTAAGTTTGTCTTGCTCGCGTAGTAATTGTTTAGCAATTAAAGGAGAACCAAGATAATATTTTAATTTATCAAAAGGATTATAGCGCTTTAATACTGATATATAGCTATTAAGCAATTCCGGGATATTAGCTTGTTGCCATATCAAATTAATTCCTGATAAATATTCGCCTGTTTTTTCGGCATGCTCGCCTCGTAATAAATACCTTCCTGCGCCAGAGTGTGTATCTAGATATAAAAAAGATTTTTCTTTTTCTTTTAATGACTCAATACATAGTGTTAAAACTACATGTTTTAGTACATCAGCGTGATTGCCTGCGTGATAACTATGGCGATAGCTTAACATTATAAATTCTCCTTCTTTTGTTCATTTTTTTGCATATAAAATGTGGTTAAAGCTAAACAAAGAAGACAGGGGCATTCCATTAACTCTTCGATTAAATCTTTTCGTTCTTTTGCTATAACTAAGAATTCATGCCCCATACGATGATGCTCAGCAATATCAGCTATTCCTAAGAATAGAAAAGCTAAAAATATATGCCAAACTGGAATTTGTTCAAATTTGTAGCGACGTACAATTTCTTGGCGAATATTCGGTAAAAACATACTTAGTATTGGGATAGAGATTAAAGTGCTAGCAATAATTTTATAATAAAAACGTGGTACATCGGGAAAGAAATCTCTTCCCCAACTAATTCCCCGCCCAAAAAGCATAAACCACCAAAATATTGTCCAAATCCAAAATTTATATAGTTGTGAATGTTCAGCTACTTGCTGAGCATAATAATAAGTGTAGCCACACATGAATAATAAAAAAAGTGATTGAGCATGTTCAATAAGAGTAACAGTAAGCCCATTGTATAAAGGTATAAAGAAATTGCCTGTAATGTAAAGAATAATACCAAGAGCAAGAATCAACAAAGAGCTTTTATAAAAATGGAAATCTAATTTACACATACAATATCTTAATATTAAGTGGCGTTTTTTAGTTTGAGTATAGTACCGCATTTGCGGCATAAATAACTAGCGTTATTATTTTGGATTTTATTGTGTCTTATTGATGTTAAGTGATGTTGTTGGCACTGGCAGTAGTATAAATAAGTGTTGCGCCTTACCTGAAAATGATGAGTTGTTGAAGGCGTCTTGTCGAAAATTTCTGACATAACATATTGCCATTCTTTACCATGTGGTTTGACTTTGCCAAATTCTTTAAAAACAATTAGATGAGCAAGCTCATGGGGCACGACTTCTTCAATAAATTGGGCGCCATTTTCTAGTAACATAACTGAATTAAGTTGAATTTCCCAGTGCATTAAAAGCGCACTACCTGCAATGCTACCTTTGGGTTTGTAGATGATGTTAGGTTCTTTATATTCGGTATGTAAAAATTGATTGGCTTGCATTAAGTGAGTTCTTAAACAAGCCACTATTTGATTATGTAAATAAATTGGTATGCGCTTATAACCCTGCTGCATCGCGAAGTAGTGCTGCCTTGTCAGCTTTTTCCCAAGGAAAAATATCTCGGCCAAAATGACCATAACTTGCCGTGTGTTGATAAATTGGTTGAATAAGATCAAGCATTTGAATTAATCCATAAGGTCTTAAGTCAAAAAATTCTTTAATCAATGAAACAATGTTATCGTGATTGATTTTTTCGGTGCCAAAAGTATTGACATAAATTGATGTAGGATTTGCAATACCAATTGCGTAAGATATTTGTAATTCACATCGGTCAGCAAGCCCAGCTGCAACAATATTTTTGGCAACATAGCGGGCAGCATAAGCCGCTGAGCGGTCAACTTTTGACGGATCCTTTCCTGAAAATGCGCCACCGCCATGGTGCGCAGCGCCTCCATATGTGTCCACTATGATTTTACGCCCAGTTAGTCCACAGTCTCCCATTGGTCCGCCAATAACAAAGCGTCCCGTTGGATTAATAAAGTATTTCGTTCTTGTTGTTAACCATTGAGCTGGTAATGTTGGTTTAATGATTTCTTCCATAACAGCTTCATGTAACGCTTTTTGCTCAATATCGATGGAGTGTTGTGTCGATAAAACAATTGTATCAACACCTTTGATTTTTCCATCTTCATAAATTAACGTGACTTGGCTTTTGGCATCAGGTCTCAACCAAGGAAGCGTGCCATTTTTTCTAACTTCTGATTGTCTGCGCATAAGCTCGTGTGCATAAGTAATTGCCGCAGGCATTAAGTTTGGCATTTCGTTTGTTGCATAGCCAAACATAATACCTTGGTCACCAGCACCTTGCTCAAGTGGATTTTGTTTATCTACTCCTTGATTAATATCTGGGGATTGTTTGCCAATTACATTAAGAACAGCACATGAATTGGCATCAAATCCCATCTCTGAGCTAGTGTAACCAATATCATTAATGGTTTTTCGAGTTAACTCTTCTATATCAACCCAAGCTGAAGTAGTAATTTCTCCACCGACTAAAGCCATGCCTGTTTTTACATAGGTTTCACATGCAACTCGTGCTTTTGGATCTTGTTTTAATATAGCATCAAGCACTGCATCAGATATTTGATCGGCAATTTTATCTGGGTGACCTTCTGAAACGGATTCGGAAGTAAATAGAAATTCTGACATGGAATACCTTCTTGACTTATTTTTAAATAATTAATGTTTAAAACATAATATTTAGATTTTATGCGCTCATTTTAGCAGTTTTACCATCTAGACGTCTAGTCAAATAATTGTCATAGATAAAATGTAATGCTTGTTTAAATAAAATGACTTGCATTAATTTTTAATCAATCTACGATATTGCGGTTTTTGAATTATCTAATGACCTAGAGCTAAAATGAATATTGTAAGTCGGGCACCTTCAGTGCTAGTGTTTGATTCAGGTATTGGCGGATTATCTATTTATAATGAGATCTATAATAAATTGCCGAATGCGCGTTATATTTATGCATTTGATAATGAAGAATTTCCTTATGGAGATAAATCATCGGCATTTTTAATTAATAGAGTCAATTCGGTTATAGACGCTATTACCAAATTTTACTCCATTGATTTAGCGATTATTGCATGTAATACGGCTAGTACTATTTGTTTGCCCAGTTTGCGTTCTAAATTTTCTTTTCCTATTGTTGGTGTTGTACCAGCAATTAAGCCAGCTAGTCAAATAACTAAAAATAAATGTATAGGATTATTAGCGACAAAAGCGACAATCAAAAGATCCTATATTGCCAATTTAATTCAACAATTTGCGCCTAATTGCAACGTTGAGCTACTTGGTTTATCTGAATTAGCACTTATTGCTGAAAATAAACTGCAAGGTATTGCCGTAAATATGCAACAACTTAAAGATTTATTACAGCCATGGATCTGTTTACCAATCATCCCAGATACAATCGTATTGGGTTGTACTCATTACCCATTTATTAAAGATGAATTAAAAATAATTTTCCCTAATGCAACTTTTATTGATTCAGGTAGTGCAATTGCAAATCGAGCTTATAATCTGCTGAATGAAAAATTTCACCTTAATAAAATTCAAGCACCATTAAAAGAAAATATTATTATCAGCACAGCACATAATCAATATGTTGAAAAGCTAGTTTTGAAATTAGCTAAATATAATCTCAATAATTATCAATGTATTAATGTTTTATGTGTTTAAAGAGTATTCATTCAAATACGTAATTGGATATTTTTGCTTGCCAAAAAAAATGAAGTCTCTATAATGCGCATCCACTGACACGGCGTCAGCGAAAAGCTGAGGGAAGTTAGTGAAAAATTAAGATCAAAAATTTTGAAAAAAGATCTTGACGAATAAAAAAGGTTAGCGTAGTATACGCAACCCTTGAGACAGCGAAGTAAATTAACGGAAAGTTGATTGGTTTAAAAAGGCTGTTAGCTCTTTAAAAATAAGAAACAGACAATCTGTGTGGGCACTTGCGAGACAAAAGATTAAAGTCTACGGACTAAAAAATTAAGTCTTGATAAGTGACACTGAAGATTCATTTGAATATGTCAGAGACAGTTATTGAGCATCAAACTTTAAATTGAAGAGTTTGATCATGGCTCAGATTGAACGCTGGCGGCAGGCTTAACACATGCAAGTCGAACGGTAACATGAGTGCTTGCACTTGATGACGAGTGGCGGACGGGTGAGTAAAGTATGGGGATCTGCCGAATGGAGGGGGACAACAGTTGGAAACGACTGCTAATACCGCATAAAGTTGAGAGACCAAAGCATGGGACCTTTGGGCCATGCGCCATTTGATGAACCCATATGGGATTAGCTAGTAGGTGGGGTAAAGGCTCACCTAGGCGACGATCTCTAGCTGG